>NZ_BAAAPF010000781.1:0-500 GCF_039531005.1 Streptomyces synnematoformans | reverse complement strand
GGCCCCCGGCGTGTCCCGCTCGCCGACCCCCGGCGCGTCCCCCGCCGGTTGCGAGTCGCCGCGAGCGGGCCGGTGGGCTTCGCGCGGCTCGGGCTCGGGCGTGGCCGGCCCGCCGACGCCCCGGCCATGCCGCGCCGTCCCCGCCGGGGATGTCTTCGCGTCGCCCGGACCCTGCGCCGAAGGCGCCGAGAGGCCACCGGCCGCCGTCAGGCCGGAGCCGGGCCCCGCGGCTCCGCCGGTTCTGCGCGCCGATGGCGGCCCGCCCCCGGCGACCCCCGCCGGAGGCGCTTCCTGCTTCGTGGCCTGTGCCGGAGGTGTTCCCTGCTCTGTGGCCTGTGCCGGAGGCGCTTCCTGTTCCGTGGCCTGTGCCGGAGGTGTTCCCTGCTCCGTGGCCTGTGCCGGAGGTGTTCCCTGCTCCGTGGCCTGTGCCGGAGGTGTTCCCTGCTCCGTGGCCTGTGCCGGAGGCGCTTCCTGCTCCGCGGCCCCTGCCGGAGGCGTTC
>NZ_BAAAPF010000780.1:0-506 GCF_039531005.1 Streptomyces synnematoformans | reverse complement strand
AGCGTGCTGTCGGGGCGGGTGGCGTACGCGTTCGGTCTTGAGGGCCCGGCGGTGACGATCGACACGGCGTGCTCGTCATCCCTGGTCGCGCTACACCTGGCCGCCCAGGCGATGCGGAACGGGGAGTGCGACCGTGCACTCGTCGGCGGCGTCACCGTCATGGGCTCTCCCGGGATGTTCCTGGAGTTCTCGCGGCAGCGGGGGCTTTCGCCGGATGGTCGGTGCAGGGCGTTTGCGGAGGGTGCGGATGGTACGGGTTGGAGTGAGGGTGTCGGGCTGCTGCTGGTGGAGCGGTTGTCGGAGGCGCGGCGGCAGGGGCATGAGGTGCTGGCCGTCCTGCGGGGTTCGGCGGTCAATCAGGATGGGGCCTCGAATGGTCTGACGGCGCCTAACGGGCCGTCGCAGCAGCGGGTGATCCAGCAGGCGTTGGCCAGTGCCGGGCTGAGTGCCGGGCAGGTCGACGCGGTCGAGGGCCACGGGACCGGGACCAAGCTCGGCGACCCCAT
>NZ_BAAAPF010000779.1:0-512 GCF_039531005.1 Streptomyces synnematoformans | reverse complement strand
CGCCTCCCGCCGCCGGCGATCCGGACCCGGCGGAGCTGCGCGCCTTCCTCCGCGAGCGGCTGCCCGCGCCCGCCGTCCCGGCCGCGGTCGTGCCGCTGCCCGCGCTGCCGCTGCCGCCCAACGGCAAGCTCGACCGCCGCGCACTGCCCGCCCCGCCGGCCGCCGCGGCCGCGGGCCGCCCCCCGCGCACCCCGCACGAGAAGGCACTCTGCGAGCTGTTCGCCGAGGCGCTGGAGCTGCCCGCGGTCGGCGTCGACGACGACTTCTTCGAGCTGGGCGGCCACTCCCTGCTCGCCACCCGGCTCGCCGGCCGCATCGGCGCGCGGCTCGCCGTCCCCTTCCGCCTCTCCGCGCTCCTGGAGACCCCCACCCCGGCCGGACTCGCCCGGCAACTCGCCGCCGGCGGCGAGCGGCCCGCGCCCCCGGCGGTGCCGGACACCGAGGCCGGGCTCCGCCCGGCGCTGCGGTTCGCCGCTGCCCCCCCGCCGGCCGGCGGCCCGCGGGAGGTGCTG
>NZ_BAAAPF010000778.1:0-513 GCF_039531005.1 Streptomyces synnematoformans | reverse complement strand
CGCCGGCGGCGTGGGCCGCGGCGGGTGCCGCCGTCCGGAAGCTGCACGACGCGCCGTTGCCGCCCTGGACCGGCCGGCGCCGCCGGAGTCCCGACGAGTTCGTGGCGGAACTCGACGGCGAGTGCGAGTTGCTCGTGACGAAGGGCGTCCTGCCCGCCGACCTGGTCACCCGCAACCGCCGGGTCGCCGAGGCCGCGCTCCGGCCGTGGACTCCGGCGTTCACGCACGGCGACCTACAGATCGATCACGTCTTCGTCGACGGCGACGAGGTCACGGGCATCATCGACTGGTCCGAGGCGGGCCGGGGTGATGCCCTGTTCGACCTCGCTACCTTGACGCTCGGACACGAGGAGCACCTCGACGACGTCATCGCTGGTTATGGCACCGGCGTCGACCTCGACGTGATCCGCGGGTGGTGGTCGTTGCGAAGCCTGCTGGGGGTTCGCTGGCTGGTCGAGCACGGCTTCGACCCGTTCGCGCCGGGCTGTGAGGTCGACGTGCTGAGATCCCGGA
>NZ_BAAAPF010000777.1:0-521 GCF_039531005.1 Streptomyces synnematoformans | reverse complement strand
GCCGCCGCGCCCGGCGGCTCCTGCGCCCCGTACGCGCGCGGCACCAGCTCCGTCAGCCGGGCCCGCGGCACCCCCGCGGCCAGCGCGTCGGCGTCCGCCCGCCCGCCGCCGGCCAGTTCGACGCCCGCCGCCCGGCCGTCCCCGTCCACCCGGACGGCGACGACCTCCGAGCCGAACGCGAACTCGACGCCGCGCTCCAGACAGCGCTCGTACAGCGCGTCCGCCAGCGCCCGCATCCCCCCGCGCACGTACCACCCGCCGAAGGTTTCCTGCACGTACGGCAGCATTGCCGCGCCCGCGGGCGCGTGGCGCGGGTCGAACCCGTACGCCAGGGCGTGCTGCGCGAACATCAGCCCCAGCGCGGGGTACGCGCCCAGCTCGCCCGCGCCGACGCCGGCGACGGCGGCGGCCGGGGCCGGCGTACGGGCCCCGCGCAGCCGGCGCAGCAGCCCGCGCCCGGCCGGCGGCGGCGCGGCCGCCAGCGGGCCCGCGGCCAGCGCGCCCGCGTCGGCGGGCAGGGG
>NZ_BAAAPF010000776.1:0-527 GCF_039531005.1 Streptomyces synnematoformans | reverse complement strand
GCGGCGTGTTCGGTGTCGGGCTGGGCGAACATCACCTCCCGCAGCGGCACGCCGGTGTCGAGGTGTGCATCGAGTGCGGCGCAGACCTCGTCCAGTGCGTCGGCGTAGGTGGGGTGGGTGTCGTAGAGTTCGCGGCCCATGCCGGGGCGTTGGCTGCCCTGGCCGGAGAACATCACCGCCAGCCGCCCGCCGGTCTCGACCGGCCCGGGGCCGGTGACCAGGGCGGAGTGAGCGGCGCCGGTGGCCAGTGCGGTCAGCGCTTCGTGCAGTTCGTCGCGGTCGGCGGTGATCACACCGGCGCGGTGTTCCAGCTTTGCCCGGCCGGTCCACAGCCGCGCGGCCAGCGCGCCCACCTCGACCTGCGGATAGTCCTGGACGTAGTCCGCCAGCCGGCTTGCGACCTGCGTCAGCGCATCCGCTGAACGGGCGGAGAGCACCACCGGCACCGGTGAGGGTTCGCTGTTCGCCTCGGCTTCGGCGGGCTTCTCGGCCTCCGGGGCGGCTTCGAGGATGACGTGTGCGTTGGT
>NZ_BAAAPF010000775.1:0-531 GCF_039531005.1 Streptomyces synnematoformans | reverse complement strand
GCTGTCGTCGCGGTACCTCGGCGAGCGGCTGAGCGCGCGCGAGCTGGCCGGGGTGCTGCTCGCGGCCGCCTTCCCGCCGTACGGGCTGTGGCCGCTGGCCGTCGCCGGGCCCGCGGCGCTGTTCGTGCTGCTGCGCGGCGCCCGCCGCAAGCGGGACGCGTTCTGGCTCGGCACCGCCTTCGGCGTCGCGTTCTTCGTCCCCCTGCTGTGGTGGCTGTCGAACCTCGGGCTGCTGCCGTGGCTGCTGCTCAGCGTCATCCAGGCGCTGATCCTCGGCGCCCTGTGCCTCGCCGTGCCGCCGCTGGTCCGGCTGCCCGCGTGGTGGCTGTGGGCGGCGGCCTGGTGGGTGGCGGTCGAGGCGCTGCGCTCCCGGGCGCCGCTGGGCGGCTTCCCCTGGGGCCGGCTGGCCTTCAGCCAGGCCAACGCCCCGACGCTGGGCTGGGCCGCCGTCGGCGACGCCCCGGCCCTGTCCGCCGTCGTCGCGCTCGCCGTCGGCCGCCTCGTGAAGCCGGTGACGGCGCCGGCCGCGCG
>NZ_BAAAPF010000774.1:0-533 GCF_039531005.1 Streptomyces synnematoformans | reverse complement strand
CCGGGGCCGGTGGCGGCGGGCAAGACCGCGTTCGTCTTCCCCGGCCAGGGCTCGCAGTGGACCCGCATGGGCTACACACTCGCCGCCCAGGAACCGGTCTTCGCCGACCACCTGACCGCCTGCCGGGACGAGCTGTCCCGCTGGTGCGACTGGGACCTCCTCGACATCCTCGCCAGCGAAGACGAACACGCCCTGGACCGCGTCGACATCGTCCAGCCCGCACTGTTCGCCGTCATGACCGGCATCGCCCAACTCCTGCGCCACCACGGCGTAGAACCCGACGCCGTCATCGGCCACTCCCAGGGCGAAATCGCCGCCGCCTACGTCGCCGGCGCACTGACCCTGTCCGACGCGGTTGCGGTGGTGGCACTGCGGGCCCAGGCCATCACCCGCCTGGCCGGCACCGGCACCATGGCCTCCCTCCCCCTACCCCAAGACGAGCTGGGCGACCTGCCCGAAGGCGTGTACGTCGCCGCGGTCAACGGACCGCACACCACCATCCTCGCCGGCGAAACCCAACCCCTGACCGACCT
>NZ_BAAAPF010000773.1:0-535 GCF_039531005.1 Streptomyces synnematoformans | reverse complement strand
GTCGTACGGGACGCGGGGACGCCGCCGGCGGCCGCCGCCGAGCCCGTACGGCAGCCCGCCGCGGCCCAGGACACCGGGCCGCCCGCCGCCACCGCAGACCACCACCACAGCACCGACGAGGGAGCCCAGACCGTGGCCGACAACGAACGAGAGGCCGACGGCGCCGACGCTTCCGCCGAGTCCGGAACCCGCCGCAGGCGTCGCCGGGTGACCCGCACGGCGGGCACCCCGGCCCCCGGCACCGAGCCGGCGTCGCCGGCCGCGGCGCCGAAGCCGACCGTCGAGCCGTCCCCCGAGCCCGTCGCACAACCGGCCGCCGAGGCCGCGCCGGAGGCCGTGACCGGCCCCGCCGGGGAGCCCCGGCCGGAGCCGGACGCCGAGGCCGCCCCGAAGGGCCGCAGGCGCCGCCGGGTCGTACGCGGCGCGGGAACCCCGGAGACCGTGGAACCGGCCGCCGAGCCCGCCGCCCAGCCCGCCGCCGCCGAGCCCGTCGGCGAGGGGGGCCCGGGCGCCCCCCCCGGGAGCCCGGCGGACG
>NZ_BAAAPF010000772.1:0-535 GCF_039531005.1 Streptomyces synnematoformans | reverse complement strand
CGGACCCGGCGGACCGGCGGGCCCCGGAGAACTCGGCGGCCCCGGCCAGCAGGCGGCACCGGGCGGACCCATGGGCCCCGGCGAGCAGGCGGCACCGGGCAACGCCATGGGCCCCGCAGGCCCCGGCGAGCAGGCGGTACCGGGTGACCCCATGGGGCCCGAAGGAGCCGCGGGACCGGCGGGCCCCGGAGGGTTCCGCGGCCAGAGCGGGCCAATGGGACCGAGCGAACCCGCAGGAACGGTCGGCCCCGGCGGACTCGGTGGCCCGGGCGGACCGTCAGGCCAAGGCGGCCCCGGAGCCGGGCGACGCGCAGGACCGGCAGGCCCCGGAGGGCTCCGCGGCCAGAGCGGGCCAATGGGACCGAGCGAACCCGCGGGACCGGCGGGCCCCGGCGGCCCGGGTGGGCCCGAGGCACCGGACCATCCGACGGGTCCGGGCGGGCCCGCGGGACCGGGGGGCCCGACAGGACCCGGCGGCCCCGGACCCGGACCCGGCGGACCGGCGGGCCCCGGAGAACTCGGCGGCCCCGGCCAG
>NZ_BAAAPF010000771.1:0-544 GCF_039531005.1 Streptomyces synnematoformans | reverse complement strand
CTCGCCCGCCGCGCGGACGCCGCGATGACCCACGCCCGCATCCCCGACCTGGACAGGGACATCTCCCGACTGGTCATGGGCGTCGACAACCAACCCGACCAGATCCACGCCTCGGTCGTCTTCGACAACTTCTTCGAGCACGGCGGCACCGCCTTCGACACCGCATACCTCTACGGCAACGGACGCCTGGAGCGGCAGCTGGGCCGGTGGATGGCGGACCGCGGGGTCCGCGACGACGTCGTGGTCATCGGCAAGGGCGCGCACACGCCGGACTGCGACCCCGCCTCACTCAGCCGCCAGCTGGAGATCAGCCTGGAGCGGCTGCGCACCGACCACGTCGATATCTACTTCCTGCACCGCGACAACCCCGACATCCCCGCGGGCGAGTTCGTCGACGTCCTCGACGAGCACCACCGCGCCGGCCGCATCGGCCTCTACGGCGGCTCCAACTGGAGCCCGCAACGGGTCGACGAGGCCAACGCATGGGCACGCCGCAACGGACGGCAGCCGTTCACCGTGCTCAGCAACCACCTGAGCCTGGCCC
>NZ_BAAAPF010000770.1:0-549 GCF_039531005.1 Streptomyces synnematoformans | reverse complement strand
GGAGGCGGGGGCCGCGTGGCCGCCCGTCCCCGGGGCGCCCGCCGCGGAGCCGGGCGGCGACACGCCCGCGGCCGGCGAATCCGCCTTCCCCGCACCGCAGTTCGCGCCCCCGCCGCGGGACGACGGCGACACCGGTGCCCCCGCTCCGTACCGGGACGACGCCACGCGGACGCTGACCCCGCTCGTCGCGCACGCCGCGCCCGGCACCCAGCCGACGGACGCGGACCGGGACCCGGGCCGGGACGACGACGAGCCGGAGGACAACCCGGACAGGGGCGACGTGGTCAGCGGCGCGACCATGCGCTTCTCGCCCTCCTCGCTGCGGGCGCAGGCCGCCGAGGTCCAGGACCGTACGCCCGCGGACGACGAGCCGAACGACGCCGTGCCCGCCGACGCCGAGGTGCAGGACCGGGTGCCGGCCGACGCCGTGCCCGGGGGCGCCGACGAGCCGCAGGACGCACCGCCGCAGACCAGCCCGTACGTCACGGACCGCGCGCCCTCCGGGGCGAACCCGTGGGCACCCGCCCCCGACGAGTCCGCCCCGGCGCC
>NZ_BAAAPF010000769.1:0-566 GCF_039531005.1 Streptomyces synnematoformans | reverse complement strand
TCGTCTCCAGCAGCAACCGCTGCTGCGGATCCATCGCCAGCGCCTCCCGCGGCGAAAGACCGAAGAACCCGGGGTCGAAGTCCGCCGCCCCGTGCAGGAATCCGCCCGACCACACCGACGAGCGCCCCGCCCGGTCCGGGTCCGGGTCGTACAGCTCCTCCGGGTCCCAGCCCCGGTCGTCCGGGAACTCCGAGATCGCGTCGCGGCCCGCCGCGACCAGCTCCCACAGCTCCTCCGGCGAGCCGACGCCCCCCGGGTAGCGGCAGGCCATCCCGATGATCGCGATCGGGTCGTCCGCCGCGGCCGCGGCCGCGGGCCGCCGTGCCGCCGCGGTACCGGCCTCCGCGGCCAGCCCGGACTCGGCGAGCAGGAACCCCGCCAGCGCCGTCGGGTTGGGGTAGTCGAAGACCAGGGTCGCGGGCAGCCGCAGGCCCGTGTCGCGGGCGAGGGCGTTGCGCAGGTCGACGGCCATCAGCGAGTCGAAGCCCAGGTCCCGGAACGCCTGCGCCTCCGGCACCGCGCCCGGCGTCTCGTGTCCCAGCACGGTCGCGGTGTGCGTACGCACC
>NZ_BAAAPF010000768.1:0-569 GCF_039531005.1 Streptomyces synnematoformans | reverse complement strand
CTCGGCGGCGGCGGCGCGGGCCTGCCCGGCGAGCCGGCCCAGCTCACCGGCGACGCGGGACTTCTCCCGGTCCGCGGCGCTGCCCCGGCCGCCCAGCTCGTCGACGAGGTCGGCCCACTCGGCGCGGCGGGCGGTGGCGGCCTCCTGCCGCTCGTGCAGCTGCGCGCAGCGGGTGTCCAGCTCGGTCAGCTCGGCCGTCGCCTCGTCGACGGAGGCCTGCACCTCCAGCAGGCTGGGGGCGCCGGCGGAGCCGCCGTGGGCGAAGTGGCCGCCGAAGACGTCGCCCTCGGCGGTGACGGCGGTCAGCTCGGGGCGGGCGGAGACGAGGTCCTCGGCGTCCTCCAGCGTGGCGACGCAGACGGTGCCGGCCAGCAGCCGGCGGACGGCGGGCAGCAGCTGGTCCGGCCGGGCGACGAGGGCGGCCGGGTGCCGGACGGCGGGCGGGAGCGGGCCGTCGGGCAGCGGCTCGTACGGGGCGTCGCCGAGGAGCAGCGCGGCGCGGCCGGCGTCGTGCTTGCGCAGCAGCCGCGGCGCGTCCGCGGCGGCGGCGAGGACGGCGGCGGCGAGGG
>NZ_BAAAPF010000767.1:0-572 GCF_039531005.1 Streptomyces synnematoformans | reverse complement strand
GCCCTACGAGACGCGGTGGCCCCGGGTACGGGTGCGCGTCGCCGGACGGCTGCCCGGGGACGCGGCGCGGGACCCGGTGTTCGGCCCGCTGTACGGCGGGCGCGACGCGGCACCGGGAGAGCAGCGGCCGCTGCTGCTGGCCGGCATCGCCGGGGTGGCGGCAGCGCACCGGGAGCGGGCCGCCGACACGCCGCGCGGCACCGAGGCCGTCCTGTACTACGGCGCCGCCGCCACCCCCGCCGCCCTGCGCGCCACCGGCCCCGGCACCGGGCCCGGCAGCCCGTACGGGGAACTGCTCATCGCCGCCGAGGAGCGGGCCGCGGACCGCGACGACGGTGTGCTCGGCACGATCCGCGCCGCGCACGCCGCGTGCGCGGCGCTGGCCGCCGTGCTGGCGCTGCTCACGCTGCTGGTGGAGCTGCTGCTCTCCGCGCCGGAACGCGCCCGCACCACCGCGTACCTGCGCCTCCTCGGCCTCGACCGGCGCGGCGCCACCGCCCTCGGCGCGCTGCAGCTCGCCCCGCTGGCGCTCGCCGCCGCGGCCGGCGGCCTCGCCCTGGGCCTCGCGCTGC
>NZ_BAAAPF010000766.1:0-573 GCF_039531005.1 Streptomyces synnematoformans | reverse complement strand
GACTTGGACTCCGAGCGCTGCCGCGCATCCGTCGTCAGGATCGGCGTCTCCGGCCCGATCTGCAACGCCTCACGCACCTCGTCCGGCGAGTACGGCTGATGACCGTCGAACCCGTTCAACGCGATCACAAACGGCAACCCCGAGTTCTCGAAGTAATCCACCGCCGGGAAACAATCCGCCAACCGCCGCGTATCCACCAGCACCACCGCACCGATGGCACCACGCACCAGATCGTCCCACATGAACCAGAAACGATCCTGACCAGGCGTCCCAAACAGATACAGGATCAAATCCTGATCCAGCGTGATCCGACCGAAGTCCATCGCCACCGTCGTCGTGGTCTTCCCCGACACCTGCGACAGATCATCGATCCCCGCAGACGCCGACGTCATCACCGCCTCGGTACGCAACGGATTGATCTCCGACACCGAACCGACGAACGTGGTCTTCCCCACCCCGAAACCACCCGCCACCACGATCTTCGCCGACGTGGTCGCACGAGCCGGAGGAGAACCGGCCACACCACTAGAGCTTGCGAAGTCCACTGAGCACCCTTTCGAGCAAAGTCACATC
>NZ_BAAAPF010000765.1:0-578 GCF_039531005.1 Streptomyces synnematoformans | reverse complement strand
GGCGCCTCGCGGACGGGCGCGGGGCGCGGACGCGGCCGTCAGCCCGTCCCTCCCCGCGGCGTGCCCGCGGGGACCACGTGCACCTTCGGGCCCGGGCCCGCGCCCGCGGGGCGTACGCCCGACAGGACGGCCGCCGCGCCGTCCAGGCCGATGGTCGCCGCGATCAGCGGGCGCGGGTCCACCGCCCCCTCCGCGTACGCGGTGATCGTGTCCGCCAGGCCCGGGGACGCGCTCAGGACGCCCACCGCCGTGGCGTCCTTCAGGGCCAGGACGCGGGTGTCCAGCAGGCTCGGGGTGCCGGCGAGGCCGATGAGGACCACCCGGCCGCCCGGCTCCACCAGCTCCACCGCCCGCGCCGGCAGCGACTCCGCGGTGGAGGCGTCGACCACCGCGTCGTACGGCAGCCGCGGCAGCGACTCCGCCGTCCAGCAGCGGTCGAAGCCCAGCGACGCCGCGAACTCCAGCGTCTGCGCGTCGCGGCCGAGCACGTGCACCTCGGCGCCCGCCCGCCGGGCGAACATCGCCGCCAGCAGCCCGATCGTCCCCGGCCCCGCCACGTCGCCTTGTGCACCCGAAAC
>NZ_BAAAPF010000764.1:0-615 GCF_039531005.1 Streptomyces synnematoformans | reverse complement strand
GCGGGCCGCTGGTCGGCGAGGGCCGCCGGCAGGCGCTGGGGTGCGGCTGGTGCGCGGCGCGGGAGGACGCCTGGCACTGTCCCGCGTGCGGCGGCGCCCGGCTGCGCGCGCAGGCCGTCGGCGCCCGGCGGACGGCGGAGGAACTGGGCCGGGCGTTCCCGTCGGTGCCGGTGCGCACGTCCGGCCGGGACCACGTGCTGGCGCAGGTGCCGGACGCCCCGGCGCTGGTCGTCAGCACGCCGGGCGCCGAGCCCGTCGCCGAGCACGGGTACGCCGCGGCGCTGCTGCTCGACGGCTGGGCGCTGCTGAACCGCCCGGACCTGCGGGCCGGGGAGGAGGCGCTGCGGCGCTGGCTGACCGCCGCCGCGCTGGTCCGCGGGTCGGCGGAAGGCGGGGTCACGGCCGTCGTCGCCGACCCGGCGCAGCGGCCGGTGCAGGCCCTGGTGCGCTGGGACCCCGCGGGCTTCGCCCGCACGGAGCTGGGGGAGCGCGCCGAGCTGGGCTTTCCGCCGGTGTCCCGGATGGCGGCGGTCTGGGGGCCGGGCGGCTGCTCGCCGACGACCAGGTGTCGAGGACGGTGCCGTCGGGGGTGACGGTGGCCAGGCCGGTGGCGGC
>NZ_BAAAPF010000763.1:0-615 GCF_039531005.1 Streptomyces synnematoformans | reverse complement strand
GGCGGCGGCCGCGTCGCGCGGCTCGCCGGCAGCGTCGCCGTCGCCGCTCCCGCTCCCGTCCCCCGCTCCGCCGCCGCTGCGGGACACCGGCTCGGCGCAGCCGCTGCGCGGGTAGCCGTCGATGGCGCAGAGCAGGCCGTTCGAGTCGTAGCGCAGCGGTTCCGCGACGGCGGCGAGGGCGTCGCCGAGGGTGGCGTCCCCGGGGACGGAGGCGCACTCGGTACGGACGGGGGGCGGGGTCTGGCCGTCGGGGGCGTGCGCGGCGGTGCCGAAGTCGATGACGAGGGCGACGCGCTTGTCGCCGTCGCCGGGTTCGGTGCCGCCGCAAACGGCGTCGAAGCCGGCGGTGCCGCGCGGGCGGGGCCCGCCGCCGGACTCCTCGCTGACGGCGAACCGCACGCCGTGCACGTCGCCGTCGTCGGGCCGCGCGAGGCCGGGCCCCTTGGTCGCGTAGACCCACGAGTCCCCGTCCCGGTCCCAGAAGGACCAGTACCGGTATCCGTCCGACGCGGGCGCCGCCTGCGCCGGCGCGGCCACCCCGAGCGCCACCGCCGTAGCCGCGACCGCGGAGCAGGCCGCGGCGGCGACCGCGTGCCGCAGCCGGCGCCGCACCGC
>NZ_BAAAPF010000762.1:0-628 GCF_039531005.1 Streptomyces synnematoformans | reverse complement strand
TGAGCGCGCCGACGACCGGCACGGGGCCGGCGGCGGCGAGCTGCGCGGCGGCGGCGCCGGCGAACGGCAGCTCCGACAGCTCGCCGCGCAGGTGCAGGAAGAACAGCAGCGCCACGCCGCTGCCCAGCAGGCACGACGCCGCGGTGGTCACCGCGGCGACCGCCGGCGCGGCGGTCGGCCCGAAGCCGGCCGCGGAGAGCCCCGGCGACGGCTTGGCGTGCGGGTCGGTGCGGGCCACGGCGACCGCGAAGTGGACGGTGGCCGCCAGCGGCACCGTGCACCACGCCAGCTGCTCCGGCGAGGCGTGGCCGAGGGCAGCGAGCAGCAGGAAGCCGACGCCGGCGGAGGCGCACGCGACGAGCAGCCGGCGCAGCAGGACGAGGGGGTGGGAGCCGCGGGCTAGGCGGAGACTGAGCACGAGTCCTCCGAGTTCGCCGAGTTCTCCGCGGCCGCCGCCGGTCCCGCCGCCCCGGCGCCGCCCGCACCCGCACTGCCCGCACCCCCCGCGCCCCCGATCGCCCCGGGCGGCCCCGCGGTCCGCGCAGGGTCCGCCGCCCCCGCCGGGGTGCCGGGCCCCGCGTCCGCACCCGCCCCGTCGCCGTATCCCGGCACCTGGGCGCCCTCCTGG
>NZ_BAAAPF010000761.1:0-629 GCF_039531005.1 Streptomyces synnematoformans | reverse complement strand
CAGCGGTGCAGCAGGCGGCGGACAAGAAGTGGTCGACGATGACGTTCGGGCTGCGGGCGGGCAGCGAGTCGGACAAGTACGCGTGGAAGCGGTTTTCGGACAAGGCGTATCTGCGGGTGAAGTACAACCGGCCGCCGCCGCAGATCAAGATGGCGCAACTCACCATGCAGTACGGCGGGGTGTGCAAGCGGCCGGGTGAGAAGGCGCGTGTCCGCTCGCTGGGCCGGATCTACGCCCGGGATGTCACCGACCCGGACGGCGACAGCGTGGCGGTGCAGTTCCAGGCCAAGTGGAAGCGCTCGGACGGCACGATCGAGCGGTGGAAGCCGCAGCGCAGCACGTTCAAGCGGTCGGGTTCGACCTTCGCGCCCTCGCTGCCGAAACCGTCGGACGAGGTCATCCCGAAGAACACGAACGTGCACTGGTACGCGCGGGCCTATGACGGAGCGCAGTGGTCGCCGTGGTCGTATGCGGGCGATACGAAGACCGGCTGCTACTTCGTCTACGACACCAACGTGCCCAAGGCGCCCACGGTGGCCTCAGGTGAGTATCCGGAGTCCGATCCGGCGAATCCGGACGATCCGTGGTTCGACGGGGTCGGGCGGTACGGGACGTTCACGCTGGATGCG
>NZ_BAAAPF010000760.1:0-633 GCF_039531005.1 Streptomyces synnematoformans | reverse complement strand
ACGAGTACGCACCCGGCGGCGGTGAACCAGGTGTGCACCGGCCAGTTGCCGGTGGCGCGGCGCCGCGGGGCGCGGCCGGGGCCCGCGACGGCCTGCGCACCCGGCTGCACGCCGGGTGGCTCGGGCGCGCCGCCGGGTGCGTACTCGGCAAGCCGGTCGAGAAGGTGACCCTGACGGGCATCCGGGCCATCGCCCGCGCCACCGGCAACTGGCCGGTGCACACCTGGTTCACCGCCGCCGGGCTCGACCCCGCGACCGCCGCCGCGCACCCCTGGAACCGCCGCAGCGCCGCCACCTCCCTGGCCGAGACCCTCGACGGCGCGCCCGAGGACGACGACCTCAACTACCCCCTGATCGGCCTGCTCCTCCTCGACCGCCACGGCCACGCCTTCACCACCGCCGACGTCGGCCGGCTCTGGCTCGACGAACTGCCCGCGGGCCGTACGTTCACCGCCGAGCGGGTCGCGTACCGCAACCTGCTCGACGGCGTCGAACCGCCGCACACCGGCTCGTACCGCAACCCCTTCCGGGAGTGGATCGGCGCCCAGATCCGCGCCGACGTACACGGCTGGACGCACCCCGGGGACCCGGCCGGCGCCGCCGTCGCCGCGCACCGCGACGCCGTGCTCACCC
>NZ_BAAAPF010000759.1:0-634 GCF_039531005.1 Streptomyces synnematoformans | reverse complement strand
GACCGCCCCGACGCAGAGCCCACCGCCGACGGCACCCCGACCACGGCCGTCCACGCCACCGCCGCGCCGCCGGCCCGCCACCACACCGGGCCGAAGTCCGCCAGCGTCTCCGTACCGAGCGGCCCCCCGGCGAGCCACGCCAGCGCCGCCGTGCCCGCGCCGCAGCCGAGCGCCGCCAGCGCCGTCACCCCCACCGTCGGCCACCACCGCCAACTCTGCTCCCGCTCCCCCGGAAGCGGCGCCGCCGCCCGCCCGGCGAAGCACCCGACGACGATCCCCGCCGCCACCGGCACCGCGGCGGCAGCCCAGGTCAGCGGCCCGCCGGGCCCTTCCCCCGGCACCGCGGCGAGGAGCGGGAAGACGGGCTGCACGGGGTAGTCGGCGGCGCCCAGCGGCGTCACCGCGCTCCCCGCGCCGACGGCGAACCCGGGCCCGAGCCCGTACGCCGCCGCCCACACCGCGGCGTTCGGCAGCAGCGCGACGGCGAGGAGGAAGACGCCGAACCGGCCGGAGACCGTCGCCGAGAGGGAGAGGAAGTGCTCCTGCGCGGCGGCCGCGTGCATGACCAGGGCCACCGCGCAGAGCAGCGCGCCGCCGCCGAGCAGCGCGACCACCCCCGCCGCGGCGGCCCGCG
>NZ_BAAAPF010000758.1:0-635 GCF_039531005.1 Streptomyces synnematoformans | reverse complement strand
CCGCGCGGCGCGGACGCTGCGCACCGCGGCGGCGCTCTGGGCGGCGGCGGGCGCGGCGCTGGCGCAGCTCGACCTGACGGACGCCGCGCCGGACGTCGCCGGCTGGGCGTTCGTGGCGCTGCTGGCGGCGCTCGCGTGCCTGGCGGTGGACCGGGTCTTCGGGCTGACGTCGGGCTGGATGCGCGATGTGGCCACGGCGCAGGCGGTGCAGCGGCGGCTGGAAGCGCTGCAGTTCGACTGGGCGGCGGAGTCGGTACGGGAGGTGCTGGGCCCGGCGGAGGGCACGGCGAGCGAGGCGGCGGAGCGGTGCCTGGCGGTGCTGCGGCGCTTCACGGAGGACGTGACCGAGCTGGTACGGGCCGAGACCGCGGACTGGATGGTGGCGTTCGGCGGCGGGCGCGCGGCGCTGGCGACGCAGTCGCTGGCGTGGGCCCGCTCCGCCGAGACCCAGCCCCAGGCCCGCGCCCCCCTCCCCCCGGCGGGCCTGCGCCCCACGATGCCGCGCCAACGCCCCCCGGAACCCCCCGGACGCTAGCCGCGTGCGGGTCCGCGGGACGCGGGACCGGGCGGCCGCACCCGCGGCGCGCGGGGCGCTGGTGCGGGGGACGCGGGTGCGCGGGACGCGGGACCCGGTG
>NZ_BAAAPF010000757.1:0-636 GCF_039531005.1 Streptomyces synnematoformans | reverse complement strand
GTCGCGGCTGCGGGCGGCGGAGGGCGCCGGCGGGGCCCGGGCGGCGGCGGTTGCGCTGCGTGAGCGGCTGCGGCTGGTGGGGACGGTGTCGGGCGCGGAGGAGCTGGGCGTCGAGCCCGCCCGGTTCACCCGGCTGGCCCGGGCGGGGTGCTTCGCGCCCGCGCGGTTCTATGTGAACAGGTACCGGCGCGTCGTCTGGCTGTATCTCGCGGCGGAGGTGGCGGCGTTCGGGGAGCGGGAGCCCGGGCTGCTGCGGGGGCCGCTGCCGCCGGCGATGCGGGCGGAGCTGGCCGACGGCGCGGACGGCCGGGCCCGCGGCTGGCGGCAGCGGCGGGTGGAGCAGCTGCTCGCCGAGCGGGTGGGCCCGTGGGAGCGGGCGGGCGCGTACGCGGCGGTGCTGAGCGACGCGGAGCTGGCGGAGGAGGTGCCCGACGCCGCGGAGCGGGCGCGCGTCGTCGAGCGGCGGGCAGAGCTGGTCGCCCTGGTGCGCGGCGGCAGCGAGACGACCCGCCGGACGGTGGCGGGCGTGCTGCTCGCGGAGAGCGACGAGGAGGCGCTCGGCTTCCGGCTGGGCCTGGCGGTGGAGCTGCAGGCCGCCCGGGCCGAGCGCGGGGCCCCGCCGGCGGGCGTGACGCG
>NZ_BAAAPF010000756.1:0-645 GCF_039531005.1 Streptomyces synnematoformans | reverse complement strand
CGGCCACCACGGCGGTCACGGCCGCGACGACGGCGGGGTCGGCCAGCGGGTCGGTGCTGCCGCGCCCCTCGGCGGCGGCGAGCAGCGCCGGGCCGGTCAGCTCGTACGGGACGGGGCCGGCGACGTCGAGGACGACGGTGTCGGCGCGCTCGGCGACGGCGGCCCGTACCGCCTGCGGCAGCGGCACCGCCACGGGGCGGGCGGCGGGGTCCCAGCGGGCGAGCGCGGCGGTGGAGGTGAAGGCGGGCAGGGCGCGGCGACCACCGGGGACTTCGAGGGTGGGCACCGCCATGTCGCTGGTCTTGTCGCGCCGCAGTCCGGCGCCGTCCACCTCCGACTCGCCGAGGAGCGCGACGACGGGGACCAGCACCCGCGTGCCGGCGAGGGCGGTGAGCACGCGGGGTACGGCTCCGGGGTCGTCGGGGGCGTCGGCGTACGCGGCGAGGGCGGCGGCGAGGCGCGGGTCGGCGGAGCCGTCGTCGCCGGCGAAGCCGGGGTCAGGGATGTTCTTCAGCGGCACCCGACGAGCCTAGCGCTGCCCCGTCGCCGCCCCGCGGGCGCGGTCCGGCGGCGGGCCCGGCGGGCGGAGGGCCGGTGGGCGGAGGGCCCGTGGGCGGCGGGCCGGCCGGCGGGGCGGCCGGCGGG
>NZ_BAAAPF010000755.1:0-653 GCF_039531005.1 Streptomyces synnematoformans | reverse complement strand
GGTGCGTCGTCGGGCCGTGCGTCCTCCGGCCGCCGCACGCCCTCGGCGGCCTCCGCGGCCTCCGCGGCCTCCGCGGCGGGAGCCGATTCCGTCGTCATCCCCGTGGTCCCCGTCATCCCCGCCCCCTCAGGCGATCTCGAAGCGGTAGTCGGACGCGCCGCGCCGCTCGTGGCCCAGCATCATGATCAGCAACGGCATCTCGTCCGTCTCCCCCAGCTCGAACCGCTCCCGGTACGCGATGTTGTCGAAGCCCAGCGCCACCCCGCAGCCGACGTCGAGCGCCGCCGCGGCGGTGTACGTGGCCTGGGCGACGCCGCCGATCAGCGCGTTGACCAGGCGGTAGCCGCGGTCGCCGACCGCGTCCAGCACGCTGTGCGTGCGGACGGTCGGCACGACGACCGCGGCGGCCTGCTCCAGGTTGTAGTTCGCGAGGAAGTAGTTCTCCTGGAGGAAAGCGCCCGGCGGCTCCCCCGAGACCCGGCGCAGTGCGCCGGGCTCGCCGCCGGGCAGGTATTCGTACGTGCCCGGGGCCACCCCGGCCACGTGGTTCACCAGCGCGTACAGCTTCACCAGACCGTCCGCGCCGGCCGCCGCCGCGTCCCCGCCGAGCCGCTCGCCGCCCGCGGCGGCGGCCATGAAGCCCGTCAGGTGCC
>NZ_BAAAPF010000754.1:0-661 GCF_039531005.1 Streptomyces synnematoformans | reverse complement strand
TCCGCGGAGAACGAGCGGAAGATGCGGCTGGAGTCGTACGTGCTGGCGGCCCGGCTCGAACAGGTCGCCGCCGCCGCGACGGCCCGGCTGACCCGCATGTCCTCCGGCCGGTTCACGCTGGTGCACTCCGCCGACCGCGACCGCGGCCGGGGCCGCCAGGGTCTGGGGCTGCACGTCGTGGACGCCTGGACCGGCACCGAGCGGGACACCGCCACGCTCTCCGGCGGCGAGTCGTTCTTCGCCTCCCTCGCCCTGGCTCTCGGCCTGTCCGACGTCGTGACCGAGGAGGCGGGCGGCGTCCGGCTCGACACCCTCTTCATCGACGAGGGCTTCGGCAGCCTGGACGAACACACCCTGGACGAGGTGCTCGACGTCCTCGACGCGCTGCGCGAACGCGACCGCACGGTGGGCATCGTCAGCCACGTGCCGGAGCTGCGCCGGCGGGTTCCGGCGCAGCTGGAGGTCGTCAAGGGCCGCTCGGGCTCGTACGTGCGGCACCGTACGGCCGCCGAGCACTGACGGCCGCCGGGCACCGGCCGCCGGGCACCGACGGGCGCCGGTCCGGCGGCGGACGCCCGCACGCGCGCACGGCCGGGCCCCGCCGGGCCGCGGGCGTGGGCCGTACGCGCGTCAGGGCGCGGGCAGGTCGGCCTCCCGGGCG
>NZ_BAAAPF010000753.1:0-663 GCF_039531005.1 Streptomyces synnematoformans | reverse complement strand
GCGGCGACGAGGTCGGCGGCCAGGGCGAGGTCGGCCCCGGTCCGTATGCCCGCGTCCCGCCGCGCGGCGGCGGTCGCCCGGCGCTGCCAGCGCCGTATGCCGTACGCGGCGGCGAGTCCCGCCACGACGCCGACCGCTCCGCCGACGAAGATGAGCACCGCGGCCCCCGCAAGCAGCCCCGGCCCCCACCGCACGACCGCCGCCCGCAGCCGGCCCACGCCCGGCTCCCGCCCGGAGCCGGGCCGGCCGGCCCCCTCGGGCCGCACGGGCCGTTCGGGCGGGCCCGGCACGGCGGGCCACCGGCGACGGGAGGTGCGTGCGCGCCAGGACGCGCGGGCGGCGTCCGCCGTGCAGTACGCGGCGGCCAGGACGGAAAGCGCCGTCCACAGGCTGTGGATGAATTCAGCGCGCATGCGCACCCCGCACGATCCGGCCCGTCCAGGCCAGCCCCGCCCACTCCAGCAGGCAGCCCGCCGCCAGGCAGAGCAGTCCCGCGGGCGTGTGCAGCAGCACCCGCAGCGGCGCGGCGCCGAGCGCCGTGCCCATCAGCAGCCCGAAGCCGGGCAGCAGGGCGAGCAGCAGCGCCGTCGCCCGCGGGCCGGCCAACTGGGCCCGCAGCTCGTCCCGTTCGTCCAGCGCCGCGCGCAGCGCCGACGCCGCGCC
>NZ_BAAAPF010000752.1:0-663 GCF_039531005.1 Streptomyces synnematoformans | reverse complement strand
GGCGCCGGTGGGGGAGCAGGCGGAGCTGGCGTGGAATCCGGAGTTCCTGCGGGAGGGCTTCGCGGTGGAGGACACGCTGCGCCCGGACCGTATCGTCGTCGGCGTGGCCGGCCGCGGTGCGGAGGAGGTGCTGCGGGAGGTGTACGCCACGCCGGTGGGCTCCGGTACGCCGTTCGTGGTGGCGGACTATCCGACCGCGGAGCTGGTCAAGACCTCCGCGAACGCTTTTCTGGCCACGAAGATCTCGTTCATCAACGCGATGGCGGAGGTGTGTGAGGCCGCGGGCGGGGATGTGGTGAAGCTGGCGGAGGCGCTGGGTTATGACGAGCGGATCGGGCGGAAGTTCCTGCGTGCCGGTGTCGGGTTCGGCGGGGGGTGTCTGCCCAAGGACATCCGTGCGTTCATGGCCCGGGCGGGGGAGTTGGGGGTGGATCAGGCGCTGACGTTCCTGCGTGAGGTCGACTCGATCAACATGCGCCGCCGGGCGCACATGGTGGAGCTGGCGCGGGAGGCCTGCGGGGACACCTTCCTGGGCCGCCGCATCGCCGTGCTGGGCGCGGCGTTCAAGCCCGACTCCGACGACGTACGCGACTCCCCCGCCCTCAACGTCGCCGGCCAGATCCACCTCCAGGGCGGCCAGGTCACCGTCCACGACCCCAAGGG
>NZ_BAAAPF010000751.1:0-665 GCF_039531005.1 Streptomyces synnematoformans | reverse complement strand
TCGCGCCGAAGACGGCGAGCGTGCACGTGTCCAACCTGATGGCCAAGCTGGGCGTGTCCAACCGGGGCGAGGCGGCCGCGGTGGCGCACCGGCTGCGGCTCTTCGAGGACTGATCCGGCCGAAGCGCCTCCGCGCCGGGGTCTCCCGGGTCCGGGCCACGGCCGTCGGGGGCGCGCTGCCGGGTTCGTACGGTGTCCCGGGGGCGCGCAGCAGGGCCTCCGCGTCGCACGGCGCGGGCTGCGGCGCCGGGGACCTCGGCCATGCCCGCCGAGTCGTTCGGCTGCGGAGACAGACCGGTGCCGAGGCTGCCGGGGGGCCGTCCGTGCCACCCGGGAGGCGGCCACGTGTGCTCGCCGTCCGCCCCGCCGTCCTCGTCGTCCCGCCACCGTACGGCGGCTGCCGGACCGCCGCCCCCGGCCCGCCTCGGGCTGCCGCTCTCCCGCACCGCGGCGCGGCGCGCCACGTCCTCCTCGGCGATCCGCCGGTCGCGCCGCGGGGCTACGCGCTCTCGAAGAGCCGCAGCCGGTGGGCGACCGCCGCCGCCTCGCCCCGGTTCGACACCCCCAGCTTGGCCATCAGGTTGGACACGTGCACGCTTGCCGTCTTCGGCGAGATGAACAGCTCCTCGGCGATCTGCCGGTTGCTCCGGCCCGCCGCCACCAGCC
>NZ_BAAAPF010000750.1:0-668 GCF_039531005.1 Streptomyces synnematoformans | reverse complement strand
CACCCGCGCAGCGGCCGGTGCCGCGGACCCCGCTGCTGCCCCTGCGCCGCCCGGAGGCGCTCCGCGCCGCGGCCGGGCGCGCCGGGATCTCCCGCTTCCGCCTGGTGTTCGCCGCCGTCGCGCTCTACGAGCACCGCCGGACCGGCGCCCGCGACGTCGTCGTCGGCCTGACCGTCGCCGGCCGGGCGGGCGAGGCGGCCCGCGCCACGCCGGGGATGCTGGCCAACAGCGTCCCCGTACGCCTGACCGTGCGGCCCGGCATGCCGCTGCGGGACCTGCTGGCCCAGGTCGACGCGCGCATGCGCGAGGCCGTGGCGCACCAGCGCTACCGCGCGGAGGACCTGCACCGCGACCTCGGCCTGTCCCGCGGCCCCGGCACCGCGTACACGCCGATGGTCAACCTCATCGGCTTCGACTACGACATCTCCTTCGCCGGCCACCGCTGCACCGCCCACAACCTGTCGTTCCCGCTCGCCGCCGACCTGATGATCATGGTGTGGGACCGCCGGGACGGCACCGGACCGCACATGCGGCTGCACGCGCCGCCCACCGCACCCGGCGCCGCGGACCTGGCCGGCACCCAGCGCCGGCTGCTCGACCTCCTCGCGTACGTCGCCGACGCCGACCCCGACCTCCCCGTCGGCCGGCTCCCCGTGCTGCCCGCCGCC
>NZ_BAAAPF010000749.1:0-685 GCF_039531005.1 Streptomyces synnematoformans | reverse complement strand
GGCGGCGGGCAGAGCGGGCTGACCACCGCGCTGCGGGCGCTGGCCGCCCCCGGCTCACCGGTGCTGGTCGAGTCCCCCACGTACCCGGGGCTGCTCGCCGCGGCCCGCGCCGCCGGGCTGCGGCCCGCGCCGGTGCCGCTCGACGCCGACGGCGTACGGGCCGACCTGCTGGCCGACGCGTTCGCGGCCACCCGCGCCCGGGTGTTCGTCTGCCAGCCGCTGTTCCACAACCCCGCCGGCGCCGTGCTGGCGCCCGAGCGGCGCGCGGCCGTCCTCGACACCGCCCGTGCCGCCGGGGCGTTGCACGTCGAGGACGACTTCGCCCGCCGGCTCGCGCACGCCGACGCGCCGCCGGCACCGCCGCCGCTGGCCGCCGCGGACCCGGACGGCGTCGTGGTGCACGTCCGCTCGCTGACCAAGGCCGCCTCCCCCAGCCTGCGGATCGGGGCGCTGTCGGCGCGCGGCCCGGTGCTGGAGCGGCTGCGCGCGATCCAGGTCGTCGACAGCCTCTTCGTGCCCCGGCCGCTGCAGGAGGCCGCGCTCGAACTGGTCGGCTCCCCCGCGTGGGCGAGCCATCTGCGCACGCTCGCCGGCGCGTTGCGCGACCGCCGCGGCATCGCGCTGACCGCCCTGCGCGGCGAGCTGCTCGGCCTGGTGCCGGAGCGGCCGCCGCGCGGCGGCTACC
>NZ_BAAAPF010000748.1:0-685 GCF_039531005.1 Streptomyces synnematoformans | reverse complement strand
CCGCGCCGTACGCGGCCCCGGCGTCGGGCGCGGACCGGCCGGGAGCGGCGCGCTCGCCGCCGCGCGGGTCGTCGCCCGCGCCGGGTGCGCTTCGGCCGTCGTCGCCGTACCCGGGGTCTGCTGCCGCGGTGCGGTGGTCTGCCGTGCGGGGTGGGGTGCGGTCGGTGTCGCCGTACCCGGGGTCCGCTGCCCTGGAGTTGTGTCTGTCTCCCGCGCCGGGTGCGTTCCGGCCGCCGCCGGGTACGTCGCCGTGTCCGCGGCCCGCTGCCGCGGAGCCGTGGTGGTCTGCCGCGGAGCCGTGCCGGTCGCCCGTGCCGGGTGGGGTTCGGCCGGCGTCGCCGTAGTCCGGGCCCGCTGCTGGACCGTGCCGGCCGCCCGTGCCCGGTGCGTTCGGGCCACCGGCGGGTACGTCGCCGTGTCCGCCGCCCACTGCCGCGGAGCCGTGGTCCCCCGGGCCGGGTGCGTCGCGGTCGGTGTCGTATCCGGGGGCCGCCGCCGCGGAGCGGCGCACGTCCTGGGTGCCGGGCGCGTTCGGGACGGCGTCACCGTGCCCGGGTCCTGCTCCCGTCCCCGTACCGGATCCCCACCGGTCGTCGCCGTGCCCGGGGCGCGCCGCCGTGGAGCCGCGCGGGTCGCCGTCGCCGGGGGCCGTCCGGCCGTCGTGTGCCGCGGGTGCGCCGCCGTG
>NZ_BAAAPF010000747.1:0-689 GCF_039531005.1 Streptomyces synnematoformans | reverse complement strand
TCGCGATGGCCATCGCGGTGCCGATCGCCGTGGGCATCGCGCTGTTCATCACCCACTACGCGCCACGGAAGCTGGCGGCGCCCATCGCCTACGTCATCGACCTGCTGGCCGCCGTCCCCTCCATCGTCTACGGCCTGTGGGGCGCCCTGTTCCTCGTCCCGCACCTGACCGGCCCGTACGAATGGCTGGACCGGTACCTCGGCTGGACCGTCGTGCTGTCCTTCGACGGGACCGCGCCGCGGTCGCTGATGACCGCCGGCATCCTGCTGGCGATCATGATCCTGCCGATCATCACCAACGTAAGCCGCGAGGTCTTCGCGCAGACCCCCCGCCTCCAGGAGGAGGCGGCGCTGGCCCTGGGCGCCACCCGCTGGGAGGTCATCCGCACCACGGTGATCCCGTTCGGGCGCTCCGGCGTCATCTCCGCCTCGATGCTCGGCCTGGGCCGGGCGCTGGGCGAGACGATGGCGGTGGCCACGGTGCTGTCGCCGTCGGCGATCCTCTCGGCGGAGATCCTGCAGGCGGGCGGCGGGACGTTCGCGCAGAACATCGCCGGGTCGTTCGGCGAGTCCGGGCAGTTCGGGCGGGACGCGCTGATCGCCTCCGGCCTGGTCCTGTTCGTCATCACGCTGCTGGTCAACGGCGCCGCCCGGCTGATCATCGCGCGCCGCAAGGAGTACTCGGGGGCC
>NZ_BAAAPF010000746.1:0-693 GCF_039531005.1 Streptomyces synnematoformans | reverse complement strand
ACCGCGGCGGTGAGCCGGCGCGGGGGCGCGGCGGCGGCGCGCGGGACGACGGGCGCGCCGGTGACCCCGGTGGCGTCGCCGGGCAGCTCGCCGAGGACCCAGTCCCCGTACGCGGCGTACGCCAGCAGCCACCCCACCGCAAGACCGGCCCCCGGCGGCAGCCCGGCACCGACCCGCAACGGCCCCCGCTGCAGCCCGAGCACCAGCGCCAGCGCGGCGGCGGCGACTCCGGCGCCGGTCACGGCGGGCTGCGCCGCGCCGCGCAGCCCGGTGGCGAGGAGGACGAGGAGCCCGCCGGCGAGGGGCAGGAGGTGGGCGACGGGGGCGAGCGGGGCACGGCGCCGGGCGCCACCCGGCGCCGGAGGCGGACCGGCGCCGGGGCGGCGGGTCCGTACGTACATCTCCTCGGCGAGGGTGAACACGTCCCGGTGGCGGCAGCGGCGTGCGGTCCGGTCGGTGACGCCGCGGGCCTCCAGCCCGGCGGCGACCTCCAGCGGGTCGACGGCGCGCTCGCACAGCCCCCGGTGCCGGTGCATGAGTCCCCGCACGGGATCGGCGGACCCGCGCGGCCCGCCTCCGGCACGGGGGCGGGAGGCCGGGGTGGCGGAGGGCGCGGAGGCGGCGGGGGTAGCGGAAGGCGCCGTGGCCGGCTCGGCGGCGGTGGACGGCAGGCGGACGCGGACGATGGGTGCG
>NZ_BAAAPF010000745.1:0-695 GCF_039531005.1 Streptomyces synnematoformans | reverse complement strand
CGAGGACGTGCTGCGCGAGGCCGGCGGCTGGCTCGACGGCTGGGCCGCCCTCCCCGGCGGCCTCCAGCGCCGCGTCGACGAGGCCCAGGGGGCGGCCACCCGCGCCGAGCAGCTCGCCGCGGAGCACGAGGATGCCCGCCGCCGCCTCGCCGCCGCCGAGCGCCGCGACGAGCTGGCCGGCCGGACCGACGAGGCCCGGCAGGCGCGCCTCGCCGCCGCCGAGTGCGCCGCCGAGGCGCAGCGCACCTGGCTGTGGCTGAAGGAGCGGCGCCTCGACGGCATGGCGGCCGAGCTGGCCGCCCGGCTGACAGCCGGCGAGCCCTGCCCCGTCTGCGGCTCCGCCGCCCACCCCGCCCCCGCCGGCACCGGCGGCGACCTCGTCGGCGAGCGCGCGCAGAGCGAGGCCCTGGCCGCGTACCGGGCGGCCGTCGTCGTACGGGAAGAGGCCGCCCTGCGGCTCGACTCGCTGCGCCAGGCCCGCGCCGCCGCCGCCGAGGAGGCGGGCGAGGAGGGCCGGGACGCGCTTGCCGCCGCCGTCGAGCGGGTGGCGGGGGAGCTGGGCCGGGCCCGGGAGCTGGCCGCCGGGGCCCTCGCCGCCCGGGAGCGGCTGGACCAGGCGCACGCAGAGCACGACCGCCGCGTACGCCGCCGGCAGCTCGCCGAGAGCCGGGCCGCCGCCCGCTCGGCGGTGAGGG
>NZ_BAAAPF010000744.1:0-697 GCF_039531005.1 Streptomyces synnematoformans | reverse complement strand
CGGTGTTCGAGGCGCCGCAGCCGATGATGTGGGATTCGAGCACCGGCACCGGCACGGGCACGGGCACGGGCGCGCGGAGCAGCGTCGGTGGTGACCCGGCGGGTGAGCCGGGGGCGGGGGAGTCGGGCAAGCTGGCGCCGGTCGATGTCGAGGTGGTCGAGGGGCCCGACCAGTTGGTGCTCACACCGGACGCGCGGGTGCTGACAGGCGCGGACACGGTGTTTCCGGTGTTCATCGATCCGCAATGGTCCTCGCCGCGGGCGTCGGCGTGGACGTTCGCCTCGAAGTACTGGGCGTCGTCGCCGCAGTGGAAGTTCAACGGTGAGAACAACTCCGGGATGGGTTACTGCGGCTGGGACTACTGCGCTCCGCACGACACCAAGCGGGTCTTCTACCGCATCCCGACCTCCCGGTTTGCGGGCAAGTCGGTGTTGTCGGCGGAGTTCGTGGTGCGCAACGTGTGGTCGGCCCCGTGCTCCGCGCGGAGCGTGGAACTGTGGCGGACCAAGGGCATCAGCTCATCCACGACGTGGAACAGCCAGGATTCGGGCTCTGGTTTCTGGCTCGACAAGCTGGACACGCGCTCTTTCGCCCACGGCTACGACGGCTGTGCCGCGAAGGACGCGGAGTTCGGTATCCGCGCAGCGGTGCAGCAGGCGGCGGACAAGAAGTGGTCGACGATGACGTTCGGGCTGCG
>NZ_BAAAPF010000743.1:0-698 GCF_039531005.1 Streptomyces synnematoformans | reverse complement strand
AGCGAATACTGCGTGTGCACATGCAGATGCGTAAAAGGCGGCTTGGCCACGGCGGAGGACCTCCAGCAGACGGTGGGCGCGAGGGCCCGGGCAGGACGGTGGGAAGTCTAGGACCCCGCACTGACACCGCGGGGATCCGGCCGGGACCGGAACCGGTCCCCCCCCTTTAGCCGCGGTTTACCGTCCGTCATGGCAGAATCGCGCTGATGGAACATGCGGCCGTAACGATCAGGGCGATGCGCGCGGCGGTCTTCACCGCGCTGTGCATCAGCCTGTCCGCGGGCGCCCACGTGCTGCTGTCCGCCAACCCCCTGCCCCTCGGCATGCTGGCCGTGCTCTCCGCCGGCGTCTTCGCCGTCGCCTTCCTGCTGGCCGGCCGCCGCGAGCGCGGCTTCTGGGGCATCGCGGCCCTGCTCGTGCCGCTGGAGCTGGCGGCCGACACCGCCTTCACCACCGGCCAGCACACCTGCTACGGCCAGTCCGGCGGCCCCGTCGCCGGCTCCCTGCGCTCGCTGGGACTCGACCTGCTCTGCTCCGGCGAGTTCGGCGCCCCGCTGGCCCGGATGACCGCCCGCGGCGAGGCCCTCGCGGGCACCGCCGCCAGCCCGTGGCTGCTGCTCGCCGCGCACGTCGGCGTCGGCCTGGCCGCCGCCGTCTGGCTGCGCCGCCGCGGTCTCCGCCTTCCGCCCGCTGCTGCT
>NZ_BAAAPF010000742.1:0-699 GCF_039531005.1 Streptomyces synnematoformans | reverse complement strand
GTCGAAGTAGGGGCGGAACTCACGTACGGCGTCCTGGGAGTTTTTGCGCATGAAGATGTGTCCGCCGAGGCCGACGATGGCTTGTTCGGGGGTGCCGTGGCGGTAGTGGGCGTAGCGGGTGCGGTAGAGGTCGATGAGGCGTTGGAAGTGTTCTTTGGGCCAGAAGATGTTGTTGGCGAAGAAGCCGTCTCCGTAGTAGGCGGCTTGTTCGGCGATTTCGGGGGAGCGGATGGAGCCGTGCCAGACGAAGGGGGGTACGTCGTCCAGGGGGCGGGGGGTGGAGGTGAAGCCTTGCAGGGGGGTGCGGAAGCGGCCTTCCCAGTCGACGGTGTCCTCGCGCCACAGGCGGTGGAGGAGGGCGTAGTTTTCGATGGCCAGGGGGATGCCCTGGCGGATGTCCTGGCCGAACCAGGGGTAGACGGGTCCGGTGTTGCCGCGGCCTGTCATGACGTCTACGCGGCCGTCGGCCAGGTGCTGGAGCATGGCGAAGTCTTCGGCGATCTTCACCGGGTCGTTGGTGGTGATCAGTGTGGTGGAGGTGGAGAGGATCAGCCGTGTGGTGCGGGCGGCGATCCAGCCGAGCATGGTGGTGGGGGAGGAGGGGACGAACGGGGGGTTGTGGTGCTCGCCGGTGGCGAAGACGTCGAGGCCGACCTCCTCGGCCTTGAGCGCGATCGCGGTCATCGACGTGATCCGCTC
>NZ_BAAAPF010000741.1:0-713 GCF_039531005.1 Streptomyces synnematoformans | reverse complement strand
GCGAGCGCGCGCAGCCCGGCCGCCGCGCCGACGCCGAGGCCGGCGGCCGCGACGCCGAGCGTGGCCGGGACGATCAGTTCGGCGGCGGAGTGCCAGACGTCGCCGAGCACGCGCTCGCCGAGCCGGTCCGGCGTCAGCAGCAGCGCCCCGCCCCAGAGCAGCGCGGCGGCGGCCTGCCCGCCGCCGAGCAGGAGGCAGAACGCGCCCAGCCGGTGCGGGGCCCGCCGCAGCACCCGTGCCGCCTCCGCGACGGTGACGAGGGACAGTCCCATCAGCACCGCGAGGAACGGCCCGAGCAGCAGCTCCGCGCCCCGCGTCGCGCCCACCGCGCCGACCCCCGCGATCGCGCCGAGGCCGTACGCCCGCAGCTGGGCCGCGCCGCTGTTGCTGACGTTCTCGACGAGGTACCGGTAGCCGAGGTCGCGGTGCTCGCGCAGCCACCCGCGGGCGCGGGCCGGCCGGGGCCGGATGCCGGACTGCAGGCAGCCGTACGCCGCGGCCACCGCGGCGGCCGCCCCCCAGGCCAGGACGAAAGCGGGCACGCCGCCCACCCGGGCCGCCACCACCAGGCCCGGGACGAGCGCGGCGCCCCACACGAGGTCGTTGACGAACGCCCGCCGCCCGGTGCCGGCGGCGAAGAACGCGAACCGCCAGGCGTCCTGCAGCAGCAGCGCCGGCAGCACGACCCCGAGCGCGGCGAACGCCGTACCCAC
>NZ_BAAAPF010000740.1:0-726 GCF_039531005.1 Streptomyces synnematoformans | reverse complement strand
GCGGGGGGCGGGGGGCCGGGGGCTGCGGGGGGGGGTGGTGGCCGCGGCCCCGCCCACGTACACCGCGCCCGACCGCTACCACCTCGTCCAGGGGGTACGGCAACTCGCCCACGCCCCGCACGAGTCGCTGCGCGCGGGCGGCGCCGCGAGCGGTGCGCCGGTGCTGGACGCGGCGACGGGCGCGGTGGTCGGCGTGGTCGGCACCGCGCTGCACGCGGGCCGCGGCGGGGTGGCCCACGCGGGGCCGCTGCGCGGGGCGGCGGACGACGCGGCGGGGACGCTGGCGGCGGTGCTGGACCGGAGCGGGGCGCGGGTGGCGGCGTACGGGCGGGACCTGAACCTGGCGGGGGTGCTGGAGCTGGGGGCGGCGGGGTCCGGGGACGCCGCGGTTGCGGGCGGCGGTGCGGCGGGTGCCGGGGCCGGGGTGTGCGGGGTCGTGGGGAGCGGGGGTTCCCCGGTGGCCGGGGGTTTCGCCGGCGGGTTGGGCGGAGCCCCCGTCGAACGGCAGGCGGTGCGGGCGGAGTACGGGCGTTTCCTCGACGGCGCCGCACACGTCCTCGCGCTCGTCGGCGACCCCGGCACCGGGCGGTCCACCGAACTCGCCGGGCTCGCCGCGCGCCGCGCCGCCGGCCCGGCGCCCGCGCCGTCGGTGTGCCTGCGCGGCGCGGATCTGAAGGTCGCCGACGCGGGCGTACGGGACGCCGTGGCCCGGGCGCTGCGCGCGGC
>NZ_BAAAPF010000739.1:0-727 GCF_039531005.1 Streptomyces synnematoformans | reverse complement strand
AGCCCCGCGCCCATCCCCGGCCACTGCGCACCCTGACCCGTGAACAAGAACCCGATACCGCCGCCCGACGCCGCCGGCGAGGCGTCGCCTTCGGCCACCCGTGCGAGCCCGGCACCGAGTTCGTCCCCGTCGGAACCGACGACGACGGCCCGGTAGTCGCCCGTCGACCGCGACAGCAGCGCCACCCCGACGTCGACCGGAGACACCTCACCCCCGGCCTCCGCCACGAACTCCGCCAGCCGCGCCGCCTGCGCCCGCAACGCCTCCGCACTACGCGCCGACACCACCCACGGCACCACCGGAAGCACACCCGAACCCGACTCTTCACGCACCGGCTCCTCCGCCGGCCGCTCCAAGATCACATGGGCGTTCGTACCGCTGATACCGAACGACGACACCGCCGCACGCCGCGCCTCACCCGACTCCGGCCACTCCCGTGCCTCCGTCAACAGCGAAACCGCACCCGCATCCCAGTCCACACGCGTGGTGGGCTGATCGACGTGCAACGTCCGCGGCAACACCCCCCGCCGCATCGCCTCAACCATCTTGATGACACCCGCAACGCCCGCCGCAGCCTGCGTGTGCCCAAGATTCGACTTGATCGAGCCGAGCCACAACGGCCGCTCCGCCGAGTGCTCCCGCCCATACGTCGCAAGCAGTGCTTCCGCTTCAATGGGGTCGCCGAGCTTGGTCCCGGTCCCGTGGCCCTCGACCGCGTCGACCTGCC
>NZ_BAAAPF010000738.1:0-749 GCF_039531005.1 Streptomyces synnematoformans | reverse complement strand
CAGAACGACATGGCTACGATCCGACTTGCGGCGCAGTGGACGCCGGTGGCGTTCGCGGTCGCGGCGTGGCTGATGCTGCCGGTGCTGACCTGGGCGGCGGTGCGCGACCGCCGGCCGGGCCGGGCCGACCGGCAGCGGACTGCGGGGCGCCGGGCCGCCGCGGAGGCCGCGGTGGTGCTGCTGGCCGCGGCGGGAGCGGTGGTGCTGCGGGTACGCCGCACGTCCGGCGGCAGCCCGTCGAGGCGGCTGGTCGCGGCGGTGCCGGTGCTGTGCGGCCTGGCGGTCGTGGTGGTGCTGATACGGATCTACCCCCCGCCGCTGCGCCTGCTGGCCCGGCTCGCGGGCGACCGCCGCGGCCCGCTCGGGCTGCTGGCGTTCTCCCGCGCCGCCCGCGACGCGCCCGCCGACGTGCTCGCCCTGCTCGTGCTCGTCACCACCCTGGGCGCCGCGGTCTTCGGCGGCCTCGTCACCGGCACCGTCGAGAAGGGCCGCGGCGACGCCCTCGCCTGGCGCACCGGCGGCGCCGACGCGGTGCTCACCGACGCCGACGAGCCCGGCGGGGCCGGGCGGCTGCGCCGCACCCCCGGGGTGTCGCACACGGTGCCGGTGCGGCTCGTACGCACCGACCTGACCGGGGTCGCCACCGGCCTCGGACAGCCCGGCACCGACCTGCTCGCCGTCGACTCCGCCGCGCTCGGCCGGGCCGCCCCCGGTTCCGGCGCCGCGGCGGCGGGCGCGGGGCGGGGGGC
>NZ_BAAAPF010000737.1:0-755 GCF_039531005.1 Streptomyces synnematoformans | reverse complement strand
CCGGAAGGCGACGCCGAAGCCGCGCGCGGCGGAACGGTAGCGGCCGGGTGCCCGGGCTGCCGGGTGACGACGGGACCGGGTTGTGCGGCGCGGGCCGGCCGGGCGCGGTGTCGCGGGCGGCGCGGGTGCCCGCGGGGCGGTGCCCAGGCGACGCGGCCGGTACGGGGTGACCGGGCCGGGCCCGGACCTGACCTGACCGGCCTCGGCCGGTGGGCGGCGGTGACGGGACGCGGCGCGGCTCGGCTGCGCCGGGCGGGCGGCGGGTCGCGTCCCGCGCCCGGTGTGACCGAGGCGCTCTCCGCGGCGTGGCCTGCCCGCGCCCGGGTGCCGTCCCCGCGCCGCGCAGGGCGCGGGGAAGCCGCCGCCCACCGGGCAGGACGCACTCCGCGGTCGCGCGAACCCA
Source organism: Streptomyces synnematoformans (assembly GCF_039531005.1). NCBI lineage: Bacteria > Bacillati > Actinomycetota > Actinomycetes > Kitasatosporales > Streptomycetaceae > Streptomyces > Streptomyces synnematoformans. The sequence goes on along the minus strand of NZ_BAAAPF010000737.1, from coordinate 352 downwards.
CGGTTCGGAGCCGTAGCCGCCGACCGGCTACACCGCCCCGCGGGACGCGAGCGGGCGGCGCACGGGGCCGGGGGAGCGCGGCGCGTTACGGGGCTCCGGTTTCCGGCCGCGGCTCCGGAGGTGGCGGCGGCGTGCAGGCCGGGTGGTCGGCGGGGCGCATCCCACGGCCCTCCTCGTACGCGGCGGTGAAGGACTCCGCGCCGAGAGCCGCCGTCGCCCGGGCCGTGATCCGGTCGACGTCCCCCCGCTCCGCCGCCGGCAGCGGCGCGCCGGCCGCCGTCCGCAGGGCGGCGGCGGTGCCGAGGAGCCGGGCGGCGAACAGGTAGCCGCCGGTCAGCGCCTTGCCGACGCA
>NZ_BAAAPF010000736.1:0-759 GCF_039531005.1 Streptomyces synnematoformans | reverse complement strand
CCCGTCGTGCCGTGGCGCCCGCCGGCCTCCGACCCCTTCGGCAGCGCGGCGCCGAACACCGCCACGCCCGCCGGGCTGGGCCGCCGGCTCGGCGCCCGGCTGGTGGACGCGCTGCTGGTCGGCGGCGTCGTCGCCGCGGTCGCGGTGCCGCTGGTGAGCAAGTCCGTGGACCACGTCCAGGACAAGATCGACGCCGCCGAGAAGTCCGGCACGACCGTCACCGTCTGGCTCATCGACGGCACCACCGGCCCGTACCTGGCGGTCGTCCTCGGCCTCTTCCTCGTCCTCGGCCTGATCGTGGAGGCGCTGCCGACGGCCAGGTGGGGGCGTACGCCCGGCAAGCGGCTGTTCGGCGTGCGGGTGCTGGACATCGAGTCGCAGGACCCGCCGGAGACCGGCTCGGCGCTGCGCCGCTGGCTGACGTACGCGGTGTTCGTGCTGCTGCCGCTCGTCGGGCTGCTGAACGTGCTGTGGTGCGCCTTCGACAAGCCGTGGCGGCAGTGCTGGCACGACAAGGCGGGACGCACGTACGTGGCCCGCGGCTGACCCCGCCGCCGCCAGCCGTTCGGCCGCGCCCGGGATGCGGGGCGGCGGTGCCCGGGATCGACTCGGTGCATGAGTTCCGACGACCACGGCGAGGGCCCCGACGCCCCGCTCCGCGGCAGGCCCCAGCGCGCGCAGCAGCCGCCGCAGCCGCAGCCCGGACAGCCCTCCGACGGCACGCGGCCGCCGGAGGAGGAGCCGGTGTCGCCGCCGGGC
>NZ_BAAAPF010000735.1:0-761 GCF_039531005.1 Streptomyces synnematoformans | reverse complement strand
GTTTTGTCTTCCTAAGACCGCTTGGCCTCCGACTTCCCGCCGCCCGCGCCGCGGGCACCCCCGGGACCGGGGCTTGGCGCACGTCCTTGGCGGCGGGCGCGGCCGGCTGTCCGCCGGGCACGGCGTGGCCGTTCGCCGCCCGCGCCTTTGCGCCGTTGACGGGCTGCCCGCCGGCGACGGCGTGGAGCACCGCGCCGTCCGCGGGCTGCGGTTCGGAGCTGTCGGCGGGCTGCCCGGCCGGCTGCGCCGCGGGGGTCGACCCGGCGGTGTCCGCCCGGTCCCCCGGCGCCTGCTCGCCGGCCACGGCGCCGACCGCGCCGTTCTCAGCCAGCTGGCCGTCCCCGCCTGCCGCGGCGGTGCCGGGCGGGTCGTCGGTCACCGGGTGCGGTGCGGGTGCGCCCGCGGACCGGTCCCCGGCAGGCCCCGCCCCGCCGTCGGTCGACTGCGCGGCCGCGGCGTGGTCCCGCCGGTCCGTCCGGCCCCGCGGGCCGTCGCCGGACCGCGCGTCCCGTACGGCGTGCGGCCCGTCCGCGGGCTCGGCCTGCGGCGCGGCACCCGTGGCGGACGCATCCGCGGGGTCCGTCGCGGCGTGCGGTACGGCTACGCCCGCAAGTTCACCGCCGGCCTGCGGCCCGCACGCGGCCGGAGTCGCCGGGGCAACGCCGGACCGCCCACCCGCGGTCCCGTCCGGTGATGCCTGCGCCGCGGCGGCGACCGTGGCCGGGAAGTCGGGGGCCAAGCGGGCTTAGGGAGACAAAACA
>NZ_BAAAPF010000734.1:0-763 GCF_039531005.1 Streptomyces synnematoformans | reverse complement strand
CGCCCGGCCCGGCGCCCGGCGGGCGGCCCGGCGGCGGCTGCGGGCGCTCCGGCCGGTTGCCGAGATGGCGTATCTGCTGCGTCGACTCGTCCTGCGCCGGCTCCGCGGCGCCCGCGGCCGGGGACGGGTCCTGCGCCCACCACGGCTCGCCGCCCGGGGGCGTCCCGGCGCCGTCCGACGCGGGGGGCACCGCCCCCGCGCGCTCCTCGCGCGGCGGCTCGCTGCCGTGTCCGTTGTGGGTCAACGAGACTCCTCATGGGTACGGACTCTGACCGTCCGGACACTACCTGTTCGGTGCCGCGGTGAGCCACGGGCCCAGCCCATGGCACCGGGCGGCGAACTCCCGCACCGCCGGATCCGCCTCGTACGGCTGCAAGCTCCGCGCCAGCCGGGCCAGTTCGGTCGCGGCCCGGCCCGACGCCAGCCCGTCCAGCAGCCGCAGCGCCCGCGTCCCCGAACGGCACGCCTGCGCCGGCTCGCGCCGCCCGCTCTGCGCCCGCCCCAGCGCGGCGAGCGCGAGGCAGCGCAGCCGCACCGACGACTCCGGCACCCCGGCCAGCGCCTTCGCCGCGCGCCGCTGCGCGGCCTCGCAACGGCCCAGCTCCAGCAGGCTGCAGGCCAGCTCGTAGGCGAGTGCGGACCGGTCGAAGCGCGCCAGCCACGCCGGTTCGCGCCCGCGCGCCGGGGCGCGTCCCGGATCCCGTACGCCGCCCGCCGCGCGCGCCGCGCCTGTCGTGCCCGACGCACCCGGCGTGCCCGGACC
>NZ_BAAAPF010000733.1:0-789 GCF_039531005.1 Streptomyces synnematoformans | reverse complement strand
TGGCCCGCGAGCACGGCGGCGACGGGCGCGCACCCCGCCTGCGCGGCGCACGCGCCGGCCAGCGCCTCGGCCAGCCGGGGCAGCACGCGGCGGACGCGGAGCGCCGCGCTCCACCGCGGGGCCAGGGTGAGCAGGGCGGCGGTGGCCAGCACGGAGAGCAGGAAGCCGAAGTCGCGCGCGAGCCACGGGTCGTAGAGCACCAGCAGCAGGACGGCGCCGGCGAGTGCGGGCAGCAGCGCGCGGCGCCGGCCGGTGGCGAGGGCGAGCAGGGTGATCAGACCGCAGACCGCCGCCCGCAGGACGCTCGGCTCGGGCCGGCAGACGACGACGAAGCCGAGCGTGAGGACGCCCCCGAGGAGGGCGGTGGCGCGCAGCGGGATGCCGAGCCGCGGCGCGAGGCCGCGGCGCTCGGCCCGGACGGCGAGGTGGGGCGGGCCGATGAGGAGGGCGAGGACGACCGTGAGGTTGGCTCCGGAAACGGCCAGTAGATGGGTGAGGTCGGTGGCGTGGAAGGCGTCCTGCAGCTCGGCGGGGATGCGGGAGGTGTCGCCGACGACGAGGCCGGGCAGCAGCGCGCGGGCGTCGGCGGTGAGCCCGTCGGTGGCCTCGCGCAGCCCGCCCCGCAGCGCGCCGGCGGCACGTTGCAGGTCGCCGGGCCCGTGCACGACGGCCGGCGGCCCGTCGGCGTCGGCCCGGAGCACGGCGCCCACGGCACGGCCCCCGCCGGAGTCCGGCGAGACCCGCGCCTCGACCCGCACCCGGGTCGAGGGCAGCAGGCGCAGCCAGGCC
>NZ_BAAAPF010000732.1:0-793 GCF_039531005.1 Streptomyces synnematoformans | reverse complement strand
GCTCGGCGCCCCGCGTCCCGTACGCCGCGGCCACCCGGGCGACGGCGGCGGACCCGATCCGCGGCTGGTCCACGAGGAGCACCACCGCCGCCGGGGCGGCGGTCGGCTCCAGCGATGCCAGCCCGGCGCGCAGCGACGAGCCCATGCCCGACGCCCAGTCCGGGTTCGACACCGGTACGCAGCCGGGCAGCCGGGCGGCCTCCCGTACCGCGTCCTCCGCCGCGCCCAGCACCACGTGCACCGGCGCACACCCCGCCGCCCGCAGCGCCGCGGCCGCCCGCTCCACCAGCGGCCGCCCGTCCGGCCCGGCCGGCAGCAGCGCCTTCGCCCGCCCGCCGAGCCGCCGCCCCCCGCCCGCGGCGAGCAACAGCCCGGCGACGGGAGATTCAGTGGCGCCGATCTTCCTATTCATCTGAATTTCCCGTTCCGAGTGGCGTTTTGACGCATTGTTGGCTTTACTGTCTCGGCATCGCCCGGGGGGACGCGGCGCCCTCGGGGCACCGGCGGGAGCGGGCGGGCAGGGGGAGGACTGCCGATGGGAAACGATCGTACGGGCCGGGGCACGACGACGGTGCAGGCCGAGAAGGACATGGGGGACGCGGGGCACGCGGAGGCGGGGCGTGCCGGGGACGTACCCGAGGGGCGTGACGCGCGCGCGGGCGAGGCCCGTGCGGCGCGGGGGCCCGAGCACCCTGCGGCGTGCGGGCCCGAGGCGGGGGAGGCACGCGCTTCCGGGACCTCCGACCCGCGGGTGACGGCGCTCGCCGCCGCCGTGGACCGGCTGCGCGGCGAC
>NZ_BAAAPF010000731.1:0-793 GCF_039531005.1 Streptomyces synnematoformans | reverse complement strand
GCGGCGGCGGTGTCGTGCCCGTACCGGCGGCAGCGCGCGGCCGGTGCCGCGCCCGTACCCCGCCGTCAGTGCTCGCGCGGCGCCGGCACGACGCGGTCGCCCGTGCCGATCTCGGCGTGCACGGCGAGCAGCTGCCGCATGGCCGACTCGGCCGCGGCGCCGTCGCCGCTGCCGAGCGCCTCCACGATGTGCACGTGGTGGCCGACGGCCGCCTCGCTCGGCCGGTCGCAGCCGCCGGCGGGGCCGCCGGAGACCTGCAGCGCCGCGGTGACCACGCCGGCCAGGTGCTCCAGCATCCGGTTCCCCGCGACCTGCAGGACCAGCGCGTGGAACTCGGCGTCGGCGCGGGCGAACGTGACCGCGTCGCCCTGCACCAGCGAGTGGCTCATGATCTCGGCCATGTCCGTCAGCCGCTGCTGGACGGCGCCGCGGCCGTGCCCGGCCGCGAGCCGGGCGGCCAGCGGCTCGATCGTCCAGCGCAGCTCGCACAGCTCCCGGCGCTGGTCCTCGCGCTGCGGGCCGAAGGCCCGCCACTCGATGATGTCCGGGTCGAGGAGGTTCCAGTCGCTGACCGGGCGGACCCGGGTGCCGACGTTGGGGCGGGCGCTGACGAGGCCCTTGGCCTCCAGCACGCGCAGGGACTCGCGCACAACGGTGCGCGAGACCTCGAAGCGCTGCCCGATCTCCTCGGGCACGAGCGGACGGTCGGCGCCCAGATCGCCGGAGACGATCATCTGGCCGAGCTGCTGGACGAGGTCTCCGTGGAGGCCGCGGCCCCGGCTGGTCGCCGCGC
>NZ_BAAAPF010000730.1:0-825 GCF_039531005.1 Streptomyces synnematoformans | reverse complement strand
GCGGCCCGGCCCGCCGACGCCTCGCCCCCGCCCGCCACGATGCGGCTGCGGCAGGTGTCCGTCACCGACACCCTCACCGACGCGGACTGGTCCGCCCGGCGCACCGGTTCCTTCGTCGGCGGCGGGCCGCCCACGTACGAGGCGGAGCCCACCACGCTGCCCGAGGTCGCGCCCGGGGCGCTCGGCGAACTGGTGCCCGACACCGTCCTCGACGGCGCGCGCTACGGGTCCTTCACCCTCCGCACCGCCGCCACCCGCGGCGACAGCCCCCGCTACCGCGGCGAGCAGCGCCGCGACGCCGTCCTCACCGCCCGCTTCGGCGGCGGCGACGACGCGCTCGTCTTGGTCGCCGTCGCCACCGGTGCCCGCGGCGTGCCCCGTACGGACCGGGCGGCCGCCTCGCTCGTGCGGTGGATGGGCGAGGCGGTCGGCCGCAGCCGGGCCCGCCTCTCCGAGGACATACGTACCGGTCGCCGCGCCGCGCTGAAGGCCGGTCTGCACCGGCTCACCGGCCGCACGTACGGGCTGCTGCGCGCGCAGGCCGAGGAGTTCGGCGTGGACCCCGCGGAGTACACCGCCGGGCTGCGCTGCCTGCTGCTGTCCACCGACGCCGCCTGCCGCACCCGGGTGTTCTTCGGCACCGGGCCCGGCGGTCTCTTCCGGCTGCGCGACGACGAGTGGCAGGACCTGGAGCCGGCCCCGCCGGACGGCGACGACGGGCCCGGCGCGGAGAAGCACGACCCCCCGGCCGCCGCGCCGCCCGCCGCCCGCGCCGGCCGCCGCCTCGCCGTCGACCACGGCGCCCGCCCCCCGCGCAGCGACCCC
>NZ_BAAAPF010000729.1:0-835 GCF_039531005.1 Streptomyces synnematoformans | reverse complement strand
CCGCGCGCTGCTGCCGGCGCCGGAGGCCGCCGACGCCGCACCCCCCCGTTCCCCGCACTCCCGCCCCAGGGTAGGCCGCCCCTCCGACAACAGCCCCGCACAACCGCCCGCGGCTGCCCCCGCCTCCGCCGCTGCCCCCGCCTCCGGCGCCACCCCCGCAAGCACCCGTGCCGCCGCCGCCCGCGGGGGCGGCGCGCTCGCGCCGCACCTCCCGGCGCCCGTCGACCACGTGCTGCTGCAGGCCGACCTCACCGCCGTCGCCCCCGGCCCCCTCCAGCGCGAACTCGCCGCCGTGCTCGGCGTCGTCGCCGAGGTCGAGTCCAAGGGCGGGGCCACCGTCTACCGCTTCACCCAGGCCTCCGTACGGCGCGCGCTGGACGCCGGGCGCTCGGCCGCCGAGCTGCACGACTTCCTCGCCGCCCACTCCCGCACCCCCGTGCCGCAGCCGCTCAGCTACCTCATCGACGACGTCGCCCGCAAGCACGGCCGGCTGCGCATCGGAGCCGCCGGCGCGTACCTGCGCTGCGACGACGACGCGCTCCTCGCCGAGATCGTCGCCGACCGGCGCTCCGCCGAGCTGCGGCTGCGCCACCTCGCGCCCACCGTCCTCGTCACCCCCACCCCGCCCGACGTGCTGCTGGAGCGGCTCCGCGCGATGGGCTACGCGCCCGCCGCCGAGTCGCCGGACGGCGCCGTCGTCGTCGCCCGCGCCGCCGCCCACCGCACCCCGCCCCGCACGCCGCCGACGCCGGTCCCCGACGGCCCCCCGGCGCCGGACGCCACCCTCCTCACGGCGGCCGTCCGCGCCGTACGGGCCGGGGACCGCGGCGCCACC
>NZ_BAAAPF010000728.1:0-839 GCF_039531005.1 Streptomyces synnematoformans | reverse complement strand
CCCCACCGGCGCCCCCGTCGCCACCATCGCCGCACTCAACACCCGGCCCGTCGACCCCACCGCTCTCACCACCGGCGCCGACGACGGGGCAGCGACGCGCAACAGCCTCTTCCAGCTCGCCTGGACCCCGCCCCCGGTCCAGGAGGACGACTCCGACCGGATCGACCCCGATCAGGTGGATCTGTACGTCGCTCCCCGGCCCGACGAGGACACCCCCGCCGCGGCCCATGCCGCGACCGAGGCCCTGCTCATCCACCTCCAGAGCTGGCTGGCCGACAACGACGCGACCGACCGCCGCCTCGTCGTCCTCACCCACCGCGCCGTCGCCACCGGCCCGGCCGAAGACGTCCACCTCGCCCATGCACCGCTGTGGGGTCTGGTCCGTACCGCCCAGAACGAACAGCCCGACCGCCTCCACCTCGTCGACACCGACACCGCGGTGGACGCCGCGGCGAAGGTCACCGACGTACCTCACCTCGCCGACGCACTCGCCACGGGCGAGCCGCAGCTCGCCCTCCGCCACGGGCAGCTTCTCGTCGCGCGCCTGGTGCGCGCGACCGGCGCGCGCGGGGTGCTCGCGATGCCGGAGAGCACCTGGAAGCTGGCCACCGAGGGCGACGGCACGCTGGAGGCGGTCAGCTGCCGGCCGATGCCGGAGTGGGACGAGCCGCTGGCCGACGGGCAGGTGCGCGTGCGACTGCACGCGATCGGCCTCAACTTCCGCGACACGCTCATCGCTCTGGGGATGTACCCCGGCGACGCACCTCTGGGCAGCGAGGGTGCCGGCGTGGTGACCGAGGTCGGCGGCGACGTCACGAGCGTCGCGGTCGGCGACCGCG
>NZ_BAAAPF010000727.1:0-846 GCF_039531005.1 Streptomyces synnematoformans | reverse complement strand
GCGCCGCGGGCGGGCGCGGGTACCGTGGCGTGCCGGCCGTCGGTCCCCGTTCACTCCGGGCGCAGCCCGCGGCGGACGGGAGCCCGGCGCTTCGCGGGCGGCCGGGGCCGGTCGCCGTCGTATCGCCGCGCGGGTGCGGACCGGGCGGGCCGTCCGGGGGCGCCGAGACGGTCCGCGGGTACAGACGCCTACCGCAGCGGCAGCGACGCCAGTTCGCCCAGCGTCGCGGCCAGCGGGGCGAAGACCGCCAGCAGTGCCGTCGTACGCAGCAGGGCCGCGCGGCGCAGCAGGCGGGGGGAGGCGCCCAGGCGCAGGAGCGCCGTCGTCGTGTGCGCCCGGGCCCGCCTCGACTCCAGCGCCGCCAGCCACACGGTCGCCACCGCGCAGCCCGCCACCAGCGCCGCGCCCAGCACCGTCAGCGGGCCCAGCGAGCGGGCCCCGTCGCCGTCCGGCCACACCAGCGTGCACAGCACCCCGCCCGTCGCCACTGCGCACAGCGCACCCAGCGGGCGGCCCACGCGCCGCGCCTCCTGCTGCAGCACCCGGCCGGCGAGCAGCCGCAGCGCACCCGGGCGCAGCGCGCAGAGCAGCCGGCCGCACAGGTGCACCACGCCGGGGCCGGCGAGGACCTGCCCGGCGGCGATCAGCGCCCAGCCCGCCACCACCGCGGGCGCCGCGTCGCCGGAACCGCCGGGCAGCGGCAGCTTCAGCGCGGCGCCGTCGCCGGCACCGGTGACGTTGCCCGCGTACGCGCCCAGGGCCAGGCCCGTCGTCGCCAGCGCGGTGCCCCACGGCAGGTCGGCGGGGACCGGCGGGTCGTCCCCGGCGGCGCCGGCCGGCCGCGGC
>NZ_BAAAPF010000726.1:0-851 GCF_039531005.1 Streptomyces synnematoformans | reverse complement strand
CCGTGTTGGGTGATCAGGTGGCGGGCGGTGAGGCCGGCGAGGACGCCGGTGCCGCCGGTGATCAGGACGGTGCCGTTGGGGTCGAGTGTCCGTGGGAGGTCGAGGATCACCTTGCCGGTGTGCCGGGCCTGGCTGAGATGGCGCAGAGCCAGGCGGGCCTGCCGGATGTCGAAGGAGGTGGTGGGCAGGGGGGTGAGTTGTCCGTTGGCGAAGAGTTGGGTGAGGTGGGTGAGGATCTGGTGGATGCGGTCGGGGCCGGCTTCGATGAGGTCGAAGTTGCGGTATTCGGCGCGGTGTTCGGCTTCGACTGTCTGCGGGTCGCGGATGTCGGTTTTGCCCATTTCGATGAACCGGCCGCCGGGGCGTACGAGGCGTAGTGAGGCGTCGGTGTATTCGTGGGCGAGGGCGTTGAGGACGACGTCGATGCCGCGGTCGGGGCCGTGGGTGCGGAAGTGTTGTTCGAAGTCGAGGTTGCGGCTGGAGGCGACGCGGGTGTCGTCCAGGCCCTGGGCGTGGAGGAGGTGGTGCTTGCCGGGGCTGGCGGTGGCGTAGACGTCGGCGCCGAAGTGGCGGGCGAGTTGCAGCGCTGCGGAGCCGACGCCGCCGGTCGCGGCGTGCAGCAGCAGCGACTCGCCGGCCTCCAGCCGGCCCAGGTCCTTGAGCGCGTAGTACGCGGTGAGAAACGCCACCGGAACGCCCGCCGCCTGGGTGAACCCCCACTGCTCGGGGACGGTGGTGAGCAGACGGTGATCGGTGACGGCATGGGAGCCGGCACCGTCGATCATCACACCCATGACGCGGTCGCCGACCGCGACGCTCGTGACGTCGCCGCCGACCTCGGTCACCACGCC
>NZ_BAAAPF010000725.1:0-880 GCF_039531005.1 Streptomyces synnematoformans | reverse complement strand
CGGGAGAGGGCAATCCAGTTGATGGGCTCGTCGGGGAGGCATTCCTGCCCCATGGCGGTCAGCACCGGCGCAGGCCCGACCTCAATGAACGTCGAGACACCGGTGTGAGCGGCGGCCCGTACACCGTCTGCGAACCGAACCGCCTCGCGGACGTGGCGCACCCAGTACTCCGGATCGCACACCGTTTCCGCGTCGGCGACTTCGCCGGTGACGTTCGAGACCAGCGTCAGCGACGGCCGGTGATACTCCGCCTCCTCGGCCACCCGACGGAAATCGGCGAGCATCGGCTCGATCAACGGCGAATGGAACGCATGCGACACCCGCAACCGACGAGCCCGGCCACCCTCCGCCTCCCAGCGCGACACCAGCCCTTCGATCTCCCGCCCATCACCGGACACCACCACCGACCGCGGCCCGTTCACCGCCGCCACATCAACCCGCGAGCTACCCTCCAGCAGGGCGCTGACCTCGTCCAGGCTGCCGCGCAACGACACCATCGCCCCACCCGGCGGCAACGCCTCCATCAACCGCCCACGCGCAGCCACCAAACGACACGCATCGGCCAACGACCACACACCCGCGCAGTGCGCGGCAGCCAGCTCACCCACCGAATGCCCCACAAGCACACCCGGCTCCACACCCCACGCCCGCAGCTGACGGAACACCGCCACCTCGAACGCAAACAACCCCGCCTGCGTAAACTCCGTCCGGTCCACCAGGCCGCCGTCACGCGCGGCCAGCACGTCGCCCAACGGCCGACTCAACAGCCCGTCGAACCCCGCGCAGACCTCCTCCAACGCCTCCCGGAACACCGCAAAACCGCTCAGCCCCGCGCCCATCCCCGGCCACTGCGCACCCTGACCCGTGAACAAGAACCCGA
>NZ_BAAAPF010000724.1:0-881 GCF_039531005.1 Streptomyces synnematoformans | reverse complement strand
TAAGAATGTGTCTCACGTGGCGAGTTTCGTGAGCTTTTTGTAGCAGGTCAGGGCTGCCGCGAGCCCGAGGAAGGCGAGGAAGTGGCTGCCTTTGCGCTCGTATCGGACGGTCAGCCGGCGGTAGCCGAAGAGCCAGGCGATCGACCGTTCGATCTTCCACCGGTGGCGGCCGAGACGCTCGCTGGACTCGACGCCGGGCCGGGCGATGCGCGGAACGATGCCCCGATCGCGCAGCCACTTCAGCCTCTCAGCGCAGTGGTACGCCTTGTCGGCGCGGAGCCTGTCGGGGCGGCGTCTGCGGGGACCGCGCCGGGACCGGATGCCCGGTATGCCGAGGACCAGCGGCAGCACTGCCTGGCTGTCGTGGACGTTCGCACCGGAGACACCGAGGGCCAGGGGTAAGCCCTGAGCATCGGACAGCACATGGAGCTTGCTGCCCTTCTTGCCCCGGTCGACCGGATTGCGCCCGGTCAGCGATCCCCCCTTTTCGCGCGGACAGAGGCCGCGTCCACGATCGCCGAGGTCCAGTCCACCTCGCCGCGCGCGCCGAGCTCGTCGAGCACGGCCCGGTGCAGGCGTCGCCACAGCCCCTCCTTCGTCCAGGCCGAGAAGCGGCGGTGTGCGGTCGCCGGCGAGACCCCGAAGGTCTCCGGCAGGTGCCGCCAGGCACACCCGCTGGTCAGCACGTACACCACGGCCGTGAACACGGCCCGCTCGTCAACCGGCGCAGTACCGCCTCCCTGCGGACGCGAAGGAAACGACGGCAGCAACGGAGCGACAAGCGACCAGAGTTCGTCAGGAACCAACCGCTCCGACAGACCAACACCCATGACACAGCATCATGCCGCACCACTCAGACACCACGTGAGACAAGCTCTAAG
>NZ_BAAAPF010000723.1:0-884 GCF_039531005.1 Streptomyces synnematoformans | reverse complement strand
GCGACGCCCGCCGCGATCGCCGCCCGTACGGCGGCGACCGCACCGGCGACGCCCTCCCGGTGCTCCGCGCGCTCCGGGTCCTTGGCGCCGCCGACCCGCAGCACCGCCACGCCGCCCGTCAGCCGGGCCAGCCGCAGCTCCAGCACCTCCCGGTCGAAGTCGGACTCCGCCCCGGCCAGGGCGTGCTCCAGGTGCGCCACCCGCCGCGCGACCGCCGCGGCGACGTGCGCCCCGGCCTCCGGCGCCCGCGTCACCGTCGTCGTACGCCGGGTCACGACCACCCGCTCGGCCCGCCCCAGCGACGGCAGCTCCGTGCGGCTCAGCAGCATGCCCTTCTCCGGCAGCACCACCTCCGCCCCCGTCAGCGCCGCCAGGTCCTCCAGGTGCGCCAGCCGCCGCGCGCCGAGCGCGGGCGCGGGGACGGCCGCGGCGAGCAGGGTGCCGCGCAGCCGGTTGGCGACCAGCGCGGCGAGCGCGTCCTGCTGCACGGAGTCGGCGACGACCAGCAGCGGGCGGCCGGTGGCCGCGACCCGCTCCATGACCGGCAGCAGGTCGCCGGGCCCGGCGATCCGCCCGTGGTGCAGCAGGACGTACGGGTCCTCCAGCACCGCCGTGCCCTGCTCGGGGTGGGTCATCATGAGCGGGCTGAGGAAGCCGCGGTCCAGCCGCAGCCCGTCCGCGAACTCCAGCTCCACGCCCGCCACATGCGCCTCCTGCACGGAGACCGCCGCGTTCCGGCCGGCCTTGGCGAAGGCGCGGGCGACCAGCTCGCCCACCTCGGGGTCGCGGGCCGCCGCGGCGGCCACCTTCGCGGTGTCCCGCCCGCCGTCGGCGGAGCCGCCGGCCAGGGGGCGGGCGGTGCCGGTCAGGTGCGCGGCGGCCGC
>NZ_BAAAPF010000722.1:0-885 GCF_039531005.1 Streptomyces synnematoformans | reverse complement strand
GCGGACGCCCGCGGCGAGCGCCAGCTCGGCCGGGTCGGCGTGCCGGCGCCGCCCGCGCTCCCCGCGCTGGTGCCGCTGCAGCGCGCCCTGCGGCCCCTGCGGCGCTACCAGCCGCGGGTGGCGGCCGTGGCGCCCGGCGAGCTGGACGAGGACGAGACCGCGGAGCTGAGCGCCCGGGCCGACCTGGTCATCCCGGTGCTGCGGACGCCGCGGCGGCGCGCCACGCTGCAGTTGCTCATGGACGCCTCGCCCGCCATGGAGGTGTGGGGCCGGCTGCTGGAGGATCTGCGTACGGTCTCCGAGCGCTCCGGCGCGTTCCGCGACGTCACCGTGCACCGCCTGCACCCGCTGCCCGACGGCGGCGTCGGCTGCACCGGCGAGGCCGGCCGCCCGTCGGTGCTGCAGGACGCCGGCCAGCTGCACGACCCCGGCGGGCGCCGGCTGACGCTCGTGCTCAGCGACTGCGCGGGCCCGATGTGGCGCGACGGGCGGATGCAGCGGATGCTGCACGGCTGGCTCGGCACCGCCCCCGTCGCCGTCGTCCAGCCGCTGCCGCACCGGCGCTGGCGGGAGATGCCGTTCCCGGCGCTGCCCGGGCTGCTCGTCCGCCAGCCCGGCCCGTACCCGACGCTGGACTTCCGCCCCGGCACCCGCGGCGACACGCCGCCGTCCGACGCCGGGCGGCTGCCGGTGCTCGCGCCCGAGCCCGCCGCGGTCGGCACCTGGGCCCGGCTGCTCGCCGCCGGCGAGGGGCTCTCGCTGCCCGGCGCCGCCGGCTGGGTGCGCCCCACCGCCGGGAGAACGCTCACCGCCCCGGCCGCCGCCGCGCTCGGCGCTCACGCCGGCCCCGGCCCTGCCGCCACGCTCGCCGCGTTCGACGCGACG
>NZ_BAAAPF010000721.1:0-889 GCF_039531005.1 Streptomyces synnematoformans | reverse complement strand
GCGGGCGCCCGGCGGGGCGGGGCGCCGGGGGGAAGCGGGGGGCGGCGGAGCCGGCCGCGGGGTCCGCGAACGGCTCGGCGGGCTCGTGGGCGGGGGACGGCCCGGCGGATCCCGCGGGCTCGTCGGAGGCGGAGCCGGCGGGCTCGTCGGCGCCGGGGAGCACCGCCTCGTCGGCGTACGGGCGGACCGGCTCCCCGGCGGCGTACGGGCGCACGGGCTCGGTGCCGGGGAACTCGGTGCCGGGGAGGGTGTCCCCGGGCTCCTCGGGATACGCTCCGGCCGGCGGCTCCGGCTCCGGCTCCGGCTCCGGGTACGCGGCACCCGGCGCGTCCGGGTCGGGGTGCGCGCTCGCCTGTTCGCCGGGGTACGAACCCGACGGCGGGCCCGGAGGCGGGGTTATGCCCTCGGGTGTGTCGTCCTGTCCATGGCCCGTGTTCGGGTCCATCGCGAAGCCTTCCTGCCCGCTGTCCTACGCCGTGCCGCTCCCCGGCCCGGAAACCCTATGACCTCCGCCGGGCGGCCTGTCGAGGGGGACTCCCCGGCGCGGCCGCGTCTTCACTGAATCGTGAGGATGCGGTGGAGTTTGGTGGCCACCAGCAGACGCTGCATCTGCGGCGGCACCCCGCGCAGCACGAGCCGGCGATCGGCCCGGCCCGCCCTGCGGTGTGCCCCCATGATGACACCCAGGCCGGTGGCGTCCCAGGAGTCGAGGTCGGTGAGGTCGAGGACGAGGTCGCCGCGGCCCTCGTCGACGGCCCGGTGCAGCGCCTCCCGGGCGTCGGCCGCGCTGCGCACGTCGAGGCGGCCCGCGACGGCCAGCTCGGCGTGGTCGCCCTTGATGTAGGCGGGCGCACCGGGGCCCGCGCCGCGCGGCGTGGCGGCCGGCGCG
>NZ_BAAAPF010000720.1:0-891 GCF_039531005.1 Streptomyces synnematoformans | reverse complement strand
GAGACCGCCATCGGCATGGTCTTCCACCGCATCGCCGGCACCGAGGGCGACCGCATCCCGCTCGGCCGCCCCATCGACAACTGCTACGCGGTCGTCGCCGACGACCGGCTCACCCCGCTGCCCCCGGGCCGCACCGGGGAGATCCTCGTCGGCGGCGCCTGCGTGGGCGCCGGCTACCTCGACGAACCGGCGCGCACCAGGCAGGTCTTCGTGCCGAACCCCTATCCGCGGATCCCCGGCCCGCGGCTGTACCGGACCGGGGACCTGGGCTGGTTCGACGAGGCGGGCCTGCTGCGCTTCGCCGGCCGGCGCGACCGGCAGACGAAGGTCGACGGGGTGCGCATCGAGCCGGCCGAGATCGAGACCGCCGCCGAGGGGTGCCCCGGGGTGATCCAGGCCAAGGCGCTGACCGTGCGGCAGGGCGGGCGCAACCGGCTGGTGGTGGCCGCCGCCGCCGAGGCGGGCACCGCGCCTGCGGCGCTCCGCGCGCACCTGGTGTCGGTGCTGCCGCGCATCCACCTGCCGCACCACTGCTTCGTGCTGGAGTCGCTCCCGCTGACCGACAACGGGAAGGTCGACCTGGCGGCGCTGCGCCGGATCGTGACGGAGAAGCCGGAGAGGCCGCCGGCCGGCGGCGGACCCGGCGCCCGGGACGGCGACCCGCCCGCGGAGCGCGTCGCGGACATCATGCGCGGCGTCCTCGGGCTGCCGGACTTCGGCGTGGACGACGACTTCCTCGCCCACGGCGGCGACTCGCTGAGCGCGCTCGCCGACACCCTCGCCGTACGCGACGCGCTCGACGTCCCGCTCGTCGTCTCCGACCTGTACGCGCACCGCAGCCCCGGCGCAGCGCGGCGGGGAGGAGCCGGCGGCGATGGCGCGCGACGCGCT
>NZ_BAAAPF010000719.1:0-891 GCF_039531005.1 Streptomyces synnematoformans | reverse complement strand
TGAGCCTTTTCCAACCTGCTGATGCAGTCTGGTGGTTGGCGTGACAGACGAGTGAAGCCCCTGGTAGACGGGTTCACGACCAAGATCACCCGTTCCGCCAGAGGCTTCACGTGCTTGTCTACCCGTCCGGACTGGACCTGTCCAGCTCGCATCTTCGTTTCCTCACCGCCCGTCTCCGTGAACGCCGCCGTGCGATCGGCAGCCGGTGGCGTCGGCTGAACGCCGGCCGGCAGGCCCTGCTCGCGCTCGCCCACCTGCGCCACGGTCACCCGTACGCCCAGCTCGCAGCGGGCTTCGGCATCGGAACCACGACCGCCTACCGGTACATCACCGAGGCCGTGGAGGTCCTGGCCGCCCTCGCTCCCAGCCTCGCCGAAGCAGCACGGGCCGCATCCTCGAAGGCGTTCGTACTGCTGGACGGGACGCTGCTGCCGACCGACCGGACCGCCGCGGACCGGCCCTTCTACTCCGGCAAGCACAAGAAGCACGGCATGAACGTGCAGATCCTCACGGATCCGGCGGGCCGACTGCTATGGGCCTCACCTGCCCTGCCAGGCGCGATCCACGACGTCCGCGCTGCCCGCGAACACGGCATCATCGACGCTCTCGCCGAAGCCGACATCAAGTGCTGGGCGGACAAGGGCTACCGAGGAGCGGGAGGCACCGTCCAGGTCCCCATCTGGGGTCGCTGGGAGAAGCTCTCCGCAGGTCAGCAGGCCGTCAACCGATCCCACGCGAAGATCCGGGCCCTGGCCGAACCCGCCATCGCCGCCCTGAAAACCTGGCGCCTCCTGCGCAAACTACGCTGCTCGACCACCCGCATCAACCACCTCGTCCAGGCAGCCCTCACCCTCCACCTCACATGCTCAAACTGAGGTTGGAAAAAGCTCA
>NZ_BAAAPF010000718.1:0-892 GCF_039531005.1 Streptomyces synnematoformans | reverse complement strand
GCCAGCGCGCCGCGCGCCCACCGCTCGGCCTCCGCCAGCGCGTCCGGCTCGCGCAGCCGCTGCCAGTGCAGCAGCAGGGCCCGCGCGAGCAGCCCCTGCTGCGCGATGTCCCGCTCCTCGACGACGGCGCGGCGCAGGGCCCGTACGGCGTCCAGCAGGTCCCGGACGCTGCGGGTGCGCTCGTACCGCTGCAGCAGCTCCGCGCCGCCGGCCGCGGCGGGGCCGCGGAAGGCGGGCTGGAAGGCCCGCAGCACCTGCTCGGAGACGCGCGCGAACTGGTCCGGGACCCGGCCGCCGCCGAGGTCCGGCTCGCGGTCCCCGCCGGAGAGGTAGGCGACCGCGACGGCCGGGAAGTTGCGCGCACCCTGCCCGAAGGTCCGCTCGATGTACAGCGAGCAGTGCTTGAGCACCAGCGCCGCCTCGCCGTGGCTGAGCCGGCGCAGCAGCAGCTCGCGCACGCCGGGGCGGAAGTCGAACCACGGGTCGTCGCCCACCGGTTCGCGCCCCGGTTCCCGGGCCGCCTCGGGCACCGGCTCGCGCGCCTCGACCAGCTCGCTGAGCAGGATCTCGGCGGTCTCCGCCGGCCCGGTGTCGGGGAACAGGGCGCGCTGCACCAGCCGGATGACGGGCAGCACCAGCGGCACGGCGGCGAGGTGGATGGCCAGCCGCCGCGCCGCCGGCGAGGCCGTCGCGTCGAACGCGGCGAGCGTGGCGGCCGGGTCGGGGCCGGCGTCCGCGGGCCGGGCGGCGGCGGCCGAGGCGGTGTCCGTTCTCCCGGCGGTGGGGCGCACCCAGCCGGATGACGGGCAGCACCAGCGGCACGGCGGCGAGGTGGATGGCCAGGTCGGGGAACAGGGCGCGCTGCACCAGCCGGATGACGGGCAGCACCAGC
>NZ_BAAAPF010000717.1:0-892 GCF_039531005.1 Streptomyces synnematoformans | reverse complement strand
CTCCTCCATGGCACGGGACCCTACCCGCCCCGACCCGGTCCGCTACAGCGCCCTGAGCAGCACCGCCGGATGCTCGACGCAGTCGGCCACGTACCGCAGGAAACCGCCCGCCGTGCCGCCGTCGCACACCCGGTGGTCGAAGGTGAACGACAGCTGCACCACGTGCCGCACCGCCAGCTCGCCCCCGTGCACCCACGGCTTCTCCGCTATCCGCCCCACCCCGAGCATGCCCGCCTCGGGGTGGTTGAGGATCGGCGTGGAGCCGTCGACGCCGAAGACGCCGTAGTTGTTCAGCGTGAACGTGCCGCCCGTCAGCTCCGCGGGCGTGAGCGTGCCGGCCCGCGCCGCCTCGGTCAGCCGCGCCATCTCCGCGGCGAGCCGCTCGGCGCTGAGCGCGTGCGCGTCGCGTACGACCGGGACGACCAGGCCGCGGTCCGTCTGCGCGGCGAAGCCGAGGTGGACGGCGGGCAGCCGGACTATCTCGCGGTCCCGCACCGTGGAGTTCAGCTCGGGGAAGCGGGCGAGCGCGGCGGTGCAGACGCGGCCGAGCAGCGCGAGCAGCGAGACGGGCGGGCGGTCGCCCGCCGCCGCGTTCATCGACCGCCTGGCGGCCAGCAGTTCCGTCGCGTCGGCGTCCACCCAGCACGTGACGTCGGGGATCTCGCGGCGGCTGCGGGACAGCTTGTCGGCGATGGCGCCCCGCACCCCGCGCAGCGACACCCGCTCGGCCCCGTCCGGCACGGACCCGGCCGCCCCGGCGGCGTCCCGGGGGGCCTCGGTGCCCGCGGCACGTGCGCCCGTCGCCCCGGCGGCGTACCCGGTGGAATCGGCGCCACCGGCGGGCGCGCTGGCGTCGGCGGCCGTGTCGCCGGAGGCGGTACGGCCCCCGGTC
>NZ_BAAAPF010000716.1:0-893 GCF_039531005.1 Streptomyces synnematoformans | reverse complement strand
TGGCGCCGGGGCACCGCGGGCCGCGGCGCGGGTGCCGCCGGCGCGGGAGCCGGCGCGGAGTCCGCGGCGGAGAGCACCCCGCCGCTGGGCACCGCCCGGGACGAGCCGGGCGACGCCTTCGTCCCCAAGCCGCCGGTCCCGCTCAGCGGCACGGCGGAGACCGGGGACACCGGTGACGCCGGGGACGCGGTCCAGGACACCCCGCCCGCGGACGCACCCGCCGCGGACACCCCGCCGGACGACGGCACGCCCGCCGACCGGCGGGGGGAGAACGGCAGTTGAGTGACGGTGGGCGCCCCGCGCGGCGGGGCGCCCACCGCGGAGGAGAGGCGTAGATGACGGTGACGCAGCCCGCCCGGCCCGCCCCGGCGGCGCCGGGACTGGTCCCGTTCCCCACGGTGGACGAGGTCTCGCTGCACTGCACGGATCCGGTGGAGCCGGAGACCGTGCACATCGAGATCCACCTCCCCGGGCGGTTCGAACCCGAGCGGCTGCGCACCGCGTTCGCCGAGGCGATGCGGCGGCACCCGCGGTTCCTGCAGCGCAAGGCCGACAGCCGCTGGTGGCACCGCCGTTACCGGTGGCGGCTGACCGCGGAGCCGGACGTCGACCCGGTGGCGTTCCCGGCCGCCGGCCCCGGCGCCCTCGCGGCGGCCCGTGAGCGGACCATGACCGACTGCCCGCCGCTGGACGCCGCGCCGCCGGTGCGCGTGGAGGTCGTCGAGACCGCGGACGGCGGCTCGGTGCTGCTGGCCACCGTCAACCACACCGCCATGGACGGCCCGTCGTGTCTGCGGGTGCTGGCCACGGTCGCGGAGGTCTACGGCGGCGGCGGGCCGCCGGCGCCGGCGGCGGCCGGCGGTACGGGGACGAAGGCCGGCCCGGGTGCGCCC
>NZ_BAAAPF010000715.1:0-922 GCF_039531005.1 Streptomyces synnematoformans | reverse complement strand
CCGCCGCCCCGGAGCCGCAGGCGCAGGCGCAGGGGCCGTACGACCCGCAGGGCCACCCCGGGCAGCCGGGCGCCGAGCAGCACCGGGGCCCGTACCCCCAGACGGGACACCCCGAGACCGGACATCCCCGGGCCGCACACCCCCAGACCCCGCGGACGCAGGCCCCGCATCCGCAGGGCCACGCCCCGCGGCAGGAGCCCGCGCCCGCGGACGACCTGCGCCCCCGGCCGCTGGAGCCCCGCCCGGGCTCGCCGACCTCCGCGGTTTCCCGCTGGTTCCGGCCCCACACCCCGCCGGACAGCGCCGACGCGGGCAACGCGCCGACCGGCCACGCGCCCCCGGCCGACCCCGCTCCGGGCACCCCCCGCACCGATCCGCATGCGCATCCGAACGGCCACGCGCCCGGGGCGTACTCCGCGCAGCACACCCCGCGAAACGATCCGGCACCGGACCCGCACCGCCACCGGGAGCCCGGCTCCGGGTCCGGCGCGGCGGCGATCGTGCCGCAGGAGGGGACCGCGGCGCGGTATCCGACGACGGCGTACGGGGCCGGGCCGCAGCCGTCGCCGTACGCGGAGGCGCCCCCGGCGGCCGCGTACGGCGGGCAGCCCGCCCCCGCGTACGACCAGCACCCGGCCCCGTACGCCCCCGGGCTCCTCGGCTACGACCAGGCCCCCGCCGGCCCCCTCGGCACCCCGCCCCCTGCGACCACCGGCGACCCGCTCACCGACCACGTCGGCGCCGCCTCCCCGGCCGGCCGTAACGCCCCGGCCGGGGACCCCCTCACCGACCCGCTCACCGGTACGGAGCCGGGGCCCACCCCGCGCCGGCGCGCGGGGCGGCCCGCCGTCGAGGAGCAGCGGCCGTACCCCGCGCCGGCCCACGGCCGCCACGCCGGAAGCAACCCCGCCGCGCCGCCCAC
>NZ_BAAAPF010000714.1:0-924 GCF_039531005.1 Streptomyces synnematoformans | reverse complement strand
TGCTGGACGACGGGACCGTCGACGCGGTGTACGTCGCCACGCCCCACCCGCAGCACG
Source organism: Streptomyces synnematoformans (assembly GCF_039531005.1). NCBI lineage: Bacteria > Bacillati > Actinomycetota > Actinomycetes > Kitasatosporales > Streptomycetaceae > Streptomyces > Streptomyces synnematoformans. The sequence goes on along the minus strand of NZ_BAAAPF010000714.1, from coordinate 867 downwards.
TCGAGTGGGCCGTGCGGGCCGCCGAGTCCGGCAAGCACGTGCTGGTCGAGAAGCCGATGGCGGTGCGCCGGGCCTGGGCCACCGCCGTCATCGAGGCAGCGGTACGCGCCGACGTCTTCCTGATGGAGGCGTACATGTACCGCTGCACCCCGCAGACCGCGAAGCTGGTGGAGCTGGTCACGGACGGCGCCGTCGGCGACCTCCACCACATCCAGGCGCAGTTCTCCTTCGGCGGCCCCGGCTTCGACGCCGAGCACCGGCTGTTCGCCAACGCCCTGGCCGGCGGGGGCATCCTGGACGTCGGCGGCTATCCGGTCTCGATGGCCCGCCTGCTGGCCGGCGCCGCGACGGGCGCGCCGTTCGCCGATCCGGAGCACCTCACCGCCGCCGGAACCGTCGGCCGCACCGGTGTGGACGAGTGGGCCCTGGCCACCTTGCACTTCGCCGGCGGGCTGACCGCCCAGGTCGCCACCGGCATCCGGCTCTCCGGCGAGAACCGGGTCCGGATCCACGGCTCCCGCGGCTTCCTCGACGTACCCGACCCCTGGTTCTGCGGAGACGGCGAGCCCACCGGCCTGATGCTGCACCGGGTGGGAGAGGAGCCGCGGGAGATCCGGATCCCGCCGGCGCACCTCTACGCCGCCGAGGCCGACACCGTCGCCGCCCATCTCGCCGACCGCCAGGCCCCGCAGATGAGCTGGGCCGACACCCTCGGCAACCTCGCCGTCCAGGACGCCTGGCGGGCGGCCATCGGCCAACGCTACGACAGCGAGCACGACGACGTCCCCGTACCCACCGCGACCGGCCGCCCCCTCGCCCGCCGCGCGGACGCCGCGATGACCCACGCCCGCATCCCCGACCTGGACA
>NZ_BAAAPF010000713.1:0-926 GCF_039531005.1 Streptomyces synnematoformans | reverse complement strand
CGCGGGCGTACGGAGCGACGCCGCCGCCCGTGCACCCGCCCGCTCCGCCGCACGCCGACCCGCCGCGTCCAGCGGCTCGTCGGCGCCGAGCAGCGCGTGCGCCCGCCCGGCGTTGATCGCCGGCGTGACAAGCATCACCCGGACCGTCACCAGCCGTCTCACCTGCCTCTTCCGTTTCCCGGCCGACGGGGACCGTATGGCCGCCGACCCGCAGGCGACGGTATCGTCACCTCGTCAACCGAAGACGACGGCGCAACGGAAGCCCGGTGAGAATCCGGCACGGCCGCGCCACTGTGAGCCGGACGACGCCCGCCAGGGGCGGAGTCCGGTGAGTCAGACCCGCACCGTCGTGAGCAGCTCCACCGCATGGGACGCGTGATCCCAGGGAGGTTTTCCGCCATGGCTCAGCCGGCCACACCGACCGCCGCCGACACGGCCGCCGGTCCCCGCATCGCTCCCGTACCCCGCAACGGGGCTCCCGGTTTCGGGTTGCTGCACGACGGCCGGCACCGGCTCGGTGCCCCCTGCCGCTGAGCAGGGGGGATCTCAGTGATGCCGGGCTGAGGGGGAGCGTCCCCCGGCCCCGCGCCCGCCCGGAACCCCGCCGCGCCCCGGGCCCCGTCCGCACCGCCTCCCGCCCGGCCCGCGGGTACGCCCGACGCCCCCGGACGACCACCGACCCGCACCCCGCACCGAACGGCACCATGACACCCGACAGCCCGTCGCATCCCCTCCCGTACGCCCTGGGCGCCGCCCTGGGCACCACCCTCGGCTACGTGGCCGACCACGTACTCGGCGACCCCCGCCGCGGCCACCCCGTCGCGGCCTTCGGGCGCGCCGCGACGGCGCTCGAACGCCGCCTCTGGCGCGACAGCCGCGCCGCGGGCGCCCTGCACACGACGCTCTGCACGGGCGCCGCGGCGGCC
>NZ_BAAAPF010000712.1:0-938 GCF_039531005.1 Streptomyces synnematoformans | reverse complement strand
CCGACCCGGGCGCGGGCGCCGGCACCGGCCTGCCGGGCGGTTTTGGCCGGGACGTCGGCCCGGGCGCCGGCGCCGGTGCGGGGACGGGGGCACAGGCGGGGGAGGGGCCGGATTCCGGCGCCGGACCGGAGGGCTCGACGCCGGGGGGCTGGTCGGATCCCCGTAACGGAGCTGCCCGGGGCGGCGGCGGGCGGCGGCCGCGAGGCGCGTACGGGGCGGGCGGGCCCTCCGGTACGGATGCCCGGGCGTTACTGCGCGACGTCCTGCCCCTCGTCCGGCTGGCCGCGGCGCAGGCGCCCGGCGACCCCGTGCCGTGGCGCATCGCCCTCGACCACGCCACCGCCGTCCGGGCGCCGCGCGAGGCGTTCGTCTCCCGCTTCGCCGAGGCGGTGCTCCGCGCGCCCGGCCACCACGGCGCGCACGTCGCGGCGCTGCGCTACCTGGCGATCGTCGGCGGGGCGGACGTCGAGGAGCTGATGGTCTTCGCCGAGGAGTCCGCGGAGGAGGCGCTGCCCGGCTCCCTGCTGCACGGGCTGCCGCTGGAGGCCGCGGTGCTGGGCGCGTGCCGGGAACGTATCGGACTGCCCGGCGGCCCCGACGCCGGCGACGCCCCCGACTCGTCCACCACCTGGGCCGTCGAGCGCGCACTGGAGCTGTCGGCCCACTACGAACCGGGCGACGCCGAGGCCGCGGGCTTCCGCAACTGCCTCGCCGCCGCCCTCGTCCGCGCCCGGCGCTGGGACGAGGCGCTGGAGGTCTTCCGCGCCGTCGGCTCGGACGCCCGCGCCGTCCCCTGGGCGCAGCCCGGCGACGACGCCGAGGCCGTGCGCCGCCGCTTCCTCCTCGCCCGCCAGGAGGTACGTGCCGAACTCGCCCGCCGCGTCCCGCTCTTCGGCTCCCGGCCCGACAACGCCCCCGGGCCGGGAGCGGCGTTCGGG
>NZ_BAAAPF010000711.1:0-940 GCF_039531005.1 Streptomyces synnematoformans | reverse complement strand
CCCGCGGCGGCCGGGAGCGGGCGGCGGCCCGGGCGGCCGGCGCCGACGCGCGGCTGCCGCCGCGTACGGTGCTGGTCACCGGCGCCACCGGCTTCGTCGGCTCCCGGGCGGTGCACCGGCTGCTCGGCACCACGCCGGCCCGGGTGGTGTGCCTGGTGCGCGCCCGCGACGACGCGCAGGCCAGATACCGGATGGTGGCCGCGCTGCGCGCGCAGGGGCTGTGGGAGGAGGCGCTGGGGCCGCGGCTGGACGCCCGCGCCGGCGACCTCGCCCGGCCCCGCTTCGGCTGGCCCGCGCGGACGTGGGACCGGTACGCGGCGGAGTGCGACGCCGTGCTGCACGCCGGCGCGCTGGTCAACTTCCTGCTCGGCTACCGGGAGCACCGCGCCGCCAACGTCACGGGGACCGCGCACGTGCTGCGCTTCGCGCTCGCCGGCCGGCCGAAGCCGCTGCACCACGTGTCCACCCTCGGGGTGCTCGACCGGCACGCGCGGCACGCCGGCACCCGGCTCGGCGAGGGCACCGACCCGCGGCGGGTGACGGTGCCCGGCAGCGGCTACAGCCGCTCCAAGCTGGTGGCGGAGCGGCTGCTGCTGCGGGCGCGCGAGCTGGGCGCGCCGGTCACGCTCTACCGGCTCGGCGAGATCATGCCCGCCGCGGACAACGGCCTGCCCAACCCGCGGGCGCTCACACACCTGCTGCTGTCCGCCTGCCATCAGCTCGGGTTGCGGCCCGCGGTGCCGATGCGCACCGACTACACGCCGGTCGACGAGACGGCCGCCCGGCTGGTCGCGGGGCTGGCCGAGGGGGCGACGGGCGCGGACTACCACGTGTTCCGCGCGGAGAGCGTCGACCTGGCGGCGGTCGGCCCGGCACCGGCCGGCCCGGCGGAGGCCGCGGACGGCGGGCCGCGCCCGATGCCGCCGCGGGCGTTCACGGC
>NZ_BAAAPF010000710.1:0-949 GCF_039531005.1 Streptomyces synnematoformans | reverse complement strand
GCCGGCGCCGACGGCACCCGCCTGCACGTCGCCGAGCAGTCCTTCGGCTGGCGGCAGCTGGCCGCGGTGCTCGCCGCCGCCGCCCGCGCCGCCGGGCCGCTGGTGCTGGCCGCCGGGTGGATGTGGGACGGCGCCGACGGCCCGCTGCGGCGCGGCGGCGCCGACCAGGTGCCGGCGTTCGTCGCCGAGGAGAGCCGCACGCCCGACCAGCCCCGCACCCTGGTCGTCGGCGGGACGGCCGGCAAGGTCGAGTACATGCTCGTCCGCGGCGCCGGCGCCCGCCTCGGCGACGCCGAACTGGCCGCGGCCGGCGGCGGCAACGCCCGGCTCTCCGGCATCGTCGCCGGGCTCGTCGCCGGCTCCGGCGCCGACCAGTCGACGGAGCTGGGCGAGTACGCCGTGCGCTACGTGCTCGTACGCAACGACGCCCCGCGCGCGTTCCGTCGCGTACTCGACGCCACCCCCGGCCTGACCCGGCTCAGCCAGCAGGACGGCGGCGCGCTCTGGCGCGTCGACGCCCGGGTCTCCCGGGCCACCGTGGTCGCCGCCGGGTCCGAGGACGGGCAGGACGGTGCCGCCGCGGAGCCGGTGCCCGTGGCCGCCGGGCCCGTCGAGGTGCACACGGACCTCAAGGAGGGCCCCGAGGGCCGGGTGCTGCGGCTCGCGGACGCGGCGAGCGCCGGGTGGCAGGCCACCCTCGACGGCGAGCCGCTGGAGGCGACGACGGTCGACGGCTGGGCGCAGGGCTTCGAGCTGCCCGCCGCCGGCGGTCGGCTGGACGTCACGTACGACACCGCCGTGACGCACACGGCGTGGACCTGGGCGCGCGGCGCGGCGCTGCTCGTCGTGCTGGTGCTGGCGCTGCCCGGGCGGCGGCGCGACGTCGACGACGACCTGCCGGACGCGGCGACACCCGCGGTGCCGGCGCTGGCGCTGGCGGGCGACGGGC
>NZ_BAAAPF010000709.1:0-984 GCF_039531005.1 Streptomyces synnematoformans | reverse complement strand
GGCGGCAGCGCCGCCGGCGGGGGCGCGGGAAAACGCAGCCGCGCCGGTACCGCCTCAACGAGCACGCCCGCGCGCCGTCCCGCGCCCCCGCCCCCGCCCTCCGGCAGCGCGCTCGCCCAGCCCGTGACGCTGGGCCGCGTCTTCGCGTACCTGGCCGCCGTGCTGCTCGGCGCCCTCGTCGGGGTCGCCGGGTCGCTGGTCCAGGCCGCCTGGGTGCCCGGCGGGATGCTCCTCGCCCTCGCCGCCGTCGGCGCACTCTGCTACGGCGCCGGGGTGGCCACCCGCGGCCGCGGCGGGGGCTTCGCCGCGGGCGGCGGCTGGCTGCTCGCGGTGATCGCCGTGTCGCTCAACCGCCCCGAGGGCGACTTCGTCTTCGCCTCCGGACTCGGGCCGCAGCTCTTCCTCTTCGGCGGCATGCTGACCGCCGGGATCGCTGTGATGTGCACCACCCTGCCGCAGCTCGTCCCGGCGGACGACGCGCCGTCCCGACTTCCCGAGTGACGTGCGCTGTTGGGCGCGGGCGACCGTCAACTACGCCTTCGCGCGGGCGACGGAATGCGGTTGCCGGGCCGCGGTGACGGAGCGGACAAGTATGGTGGTGCGCGCCGCCGGGCTGCCCGCGGGTGCCGTGACGGGCGGCGGAGCACTACGGGAGACCTGCCGTGAGCCGAGAGAATGACAGTCCGCCATCCGGTCCCGGGGGACGCGGCGACGCCGCGTACCCGCCGGGCACCCCGCCGTACGCGGGACCGGACACGCCGACCGCCGGTCCCCCCGCGCCCGGAGCGGGCGCGGGGCCGGGCCGGGACGGCGACGCGGGCGTTCCCGCGACCGAGACGACGCTGACGACCCGGATCCGGATCAACATCCCCGGCTCCAGGCCGATCCCGCCCGTCGTGGTCCGCCAGCCCCTCGAAGACGGGGCGGAGGACCCCGACGGCGCCGGCGGCGCCCCGGCCCCGGCGCCCCCGGCGGGCCCGCCGG
>NZ_BAAAPF010000708.1:0-986 GCF_039531005.1 Streptomyces synnematoformans | reverse complement strand
CCGGCGTGGTCGCCGGTGGCCTGGACGGAGCCGCCGCCGGCGGCCGGCGGCGCGCCGCGGCGTCCACGCACCTCGACGACGCGCCCGCGGGCGTCGAGCACGGCCTCCACGCCGTCGCCGACCGGGGTGCGGGCCCCGTACTCCTCCGTGAAGGCGACGACTTCGTCGTCGTCGGTGCAGGTCACGTCGTGCCGGGGGCGGGCGGTCGGGGCGTCGTCCGCGGTGCCGCCGCAGTTGCGGATCAGGCCCGGTACGCGGTCGACGCCGTCCAGCGGCAGCGCGCCGCCCCGCGCGGTGACCCGGCCGCGCCAGCCGAGCCGTTCGACGCGGGTGCCGCGGGCGGACTCGTGCAGCACGAGCGCGGGCCGCCCGGCCACGGTCTCGCTGAGCACCCGGCCGTCGTACACGCCGACGCCCGCCGGGTCGCCGGGCGCGCCCGCGCGCGGGTCGAGGACGAAGAACCCGGCGTTGACCCCGGCGGTCGCGCCGGCCGCGGCGGTCAGCCCGCTGGTCTTCTCGCGGTTCTCCAGGTCCGGCCCGTACGAGGCGGTCAGCCCGCCGCGGAACCCGCGCGGGTCGACGGTCAGCACGTCGACCCGCCAGGTCCCGCGGACCCCGGGGTCGCCGTCCCAGCCGGTGTACGTGGCGGAGCCGGCGTACCCGGCGTCGGCCAGCCGGGCCCGCGCGGCGTTCGCGGCGGCCCGCCCGTCGAACGCGCCGACGCGGACGCGCCAGCCGAGGGTGCCGCCGGCGAAGTCGGCGACGGCGGGCGTCGTGACCTCCTCGGCGCGGGCGGCGAAGCCGGCGCCGGTCAGCTCGTCGGCCAGCTCCTCGGCGCTGGCCCGGTCCCGGAGGGCGGCGGGCGGCGCGGCGGGGGCGGCCGGGGCGGGGCCGCCGGGGATGGCCACCTCGACGGTCCAGGGCAGCCGCGGGGTGCCGGCGGGGCCGCCCTGCACGTCCGCCGTACGTCACCTCGGAGAGGTCCA
>NZ_BAAAPF010000707.1:0-994 GCF_039531005.1 Streptomyces synnematoformans | reverse complement strand
GGCGCGGCGGCCGACAACGTGGGCGCGGCGCGGCTGTACGAGCCGGTGACGAAGCGCGTGCCGGAGCCCGCCACCGGCCGGTGGCTGCCCGGCCACAGCGACGAGTTCAGCTCCGCCGCCGTGCCCGGCACCGAGCCCGGCTCGCCGTGGCGGTGGCTGCGCGGCCCGGCGCCCGGCGTGCGCACGGCCCGCGGCGACCTCGTCTGGCCCACCCAGAACGCCGAGCTGCACCTGGGCAACAACACCGCCTCCGTGCTGCTGCGCGACGCCCCCGACGGCGACTACACCGTGACCACGAAGCTCGACTTCGCCCCCGACCGGCCCAACCAGCAGGCCGGGCTGCTGCTCTACGGCGACGACGACACGTATTTCAAGATGACGCACACCGCGCTGCCGCTGAACCGCGGCGGCGGGACGGTGCTGGACGTCAGCGAGTTCGCGAAGGAGGGAGAGCGCCCCACCACCTCGCCGCCGACACCCGTCGCCAACGCGCCCATGTTCGGCGGCCCCACCGCCGACACCATGTGGCTGCGGCTGTCGTACCACCGCGACGCCGCGGGCGGCGAGCACGAGGTGCGCGCGGCCACCAGCCGCGACGGCCGGACGTGGGTGTGGAACGGCGTGTGGACGCTGCCGGGCGACGAGCGCCTGCAGATCGGGCTGGTGTCGATGAACAGGGAGGGCGCGACGGCGAAGTTCGACTACGTACGGACGCACCGCACCCGCTGACGGCGCGGGCTGCCCGCCTCCGGCGTCTTGACGGCGGTCTCGATCACGCTCAGCCTTGCTGAGGCTGGTCCACCGGCCCCGCCGGCACCCCGGGTGCCGGCGGGGCCGCCCTGCACGTCCGCCGTACGTCACCTCGGAGAGGTCCACGTGAACAGCAAACTGCTCGGCGCGGGAACGGTCCTGGCGCTCCTCGCCTCGGCCGCCGCGATGCCCTCGGCGTCGGCGGCGCCGGCGCCGGCCGCGCCGTCCGCGTCCGCGCCGGCCG
>NZ_BAAAPF010000706.1:0-1001 GCF_039531005.1 Streptomyces synnematoformans | reverse complement strand
CGTACCGCAGTGACGGCACGTTCCTGTGGGAAGTCAACATGGGGCCGAACAGCCGTGACCAGAACAACATCGAGGGTGGGTCGGCCACGATCGACGTCGGCCACAACGACGGCGTCACCGTCTACGACTTCGACGGCGACGGCCGCGCCGAGGTCGCCGTGCGGATCGCCAACGGCGTCACCTTCGGCGATGGCACCACGTACAACGGCCTGCCCAACAACACCCGTCAGGCGATGGCCATCCTGGACGGGATGACCGGGGCGGCCCGCGCGACCGCGCCGGTGCCGACCGACTTCCTGTCCGACGGTCCGATGTACGCGCGCTTCGCGGCCTGCCACCTGGACGGCACCACACCCAGCCTGGTGGCTTACATGAAGAACCGTGTCGGCAGCGGCGGGTTCAACCTGATGGTCACCGCGTGGGACTTCGACGGCAGCAACGTCGACATGCGGTGGAAGTGGCTGCGCAACGGCAACCACCCCGACGGGCACAACAGCCGCTGCCTGGACGTGGACAGTGACGGTGACGACGAGTTCGTCGAGATCGGGTTTGTCCTGGACGGTGACGGCTCGCTGCTGTACTCGATGGGGGGCCGGGGCATCGTCCACGGCGACCGCTTCCACATCGCCGACATGGACCCGTCACGGCCGGGCCTGGAGGGCTACGGCGTGCAGCAGGACAACCCCAGCGGCCTGCACGAGTACTACTACGACGCCGCGACCGGCGAACTCATCTGGGAGCACTACGGCTCCGGCGCGGACGTCGGCCGCGGCATGGCCGGTGACATCGACCCGAACCACCCGGGCATGGAGGTCTGGTCCTTCGACGGGCTCTACAACGCCCCCAGCAACCGGCTGACCGAGCCCAACACCAGCCTGCGGCCGTGGCCGCAGATGGGCCTGTGGTGGGACGGCGACATCACCATGGAACTGTTCAACGACGGCAAGATCGAGAAGTGGGACCCGGACAACCCGACCCCCACCAACAGCCTGCCGCGCCTG
>NZ_BAAAPF010000705.1:0-1002 GCF_039531005.1 Streptomyces synnematoformans | reverse complement strand
GACCTTCGAACTGCTGGGCCGCGGCGACACCCTCGGCGTCTTCCAGTTCGACGGCGGGCCCATGCGCTCCCTGCTGCGCATGATGAAGCCCGACCACTTCGAGGACATCTCCGCGGTCTCGGCCCTGTACCGGCCCGGCCCGATGGGCATGAACTCGCATATCAACTACGCGCTGCGCAAGAACGGCCAGCAGGAGATCACCCCGATCCACCCGGACCTCGAAGAGCCGCTCAAGGAGGTCCTCGACGTCACCTACGGCCTGATCGTCTACCAGGAGCAGGTGCAGAAGGCCGCGCAGGTCCTCGCCGGCTACTCGCTGGGCCAGGCCGACCTGCTGCGCCGCGCGATGGGCAAGAAGAAACAGGAAGTACTGGACGCCGAGTTCGTCAACTTCCAGAAGGGCGCCCGGGAGAAGGGCTACAGCGACCAGGCCATCCAGGCCGTCTGGGACGTCCTGGTCCCCTTCGCCGGATACGCGTTCAACAAGGCGCACTCCTCCGCGTACGGACTCGTCTCCTACTGGACGGCGTATCTCAAGGCCAACTATCCGGCCGAATACATGGCCGCCCTGCTGACGTCCGTGCGCGACGACAAGGACAAGTCCGCGGTCTACCTCAACGAGTGCCGCAAGATGGGCATCAGGGTCCTCCCCCCGGACGTCAACGAGTCCGACGCCAACTTCACCCCCCGCGGTGATGACACGATCGTGTTCGGTCTGACCGCCGTGCGCAACGTCGGGCAGAACGTCGTGGACTCCATCGTGCGCAGCCGCCGGGCGAAGGGGCGCTACTCGTCCTTCCCCGACTTCCTCGACAAGGTCGACGCCGTCGTCTGCAACAAGCGCACCGTCGAGTCGCTCATCAAGGCCGGCGCGTTCGACGCCCTCGGCCACACCCGCAAGGGCCTCACCGCGCACTACGAGCCGATGATCGACAACGTCGTGTCGGTCAAGCGGAAGGAGGCGGAGGGGCAGTTCGACCTCTTCGGCGGGATGGGGGACGA
>NZ_BAAAPF010000704.1:0-1010 GCF_039531005.1 Streptomyces synnematoformans | reverse complement strand
GACCCCGCCGGGGCCGGGGGCGCCGCCCGGGCCGGACGGCAGGGCCGCGGGCACGGGTGCGGCCGCGCCGTCCGGGGCGGTGGTGTCGCTCATCACCGGAGCGTGGCCCGCCGCCGGTGCCGCACCGTAGTCTTTCGGCAGCAGCCGAATCACCCGGCCGGCGAAGGGGGGCGGCGATGCCGGTGTACATGCGCTTCGGCCCCGAGGACCTGCTGCGCTGCCGCTTCGCGGTCTCCCCGGTCTTCGAGACGCACGAGGCGGTACGGACACTGCGCCGGACCGAGCGGCACGGCTACCACCGGCCGTGGCTGCGCCGGCTCGGCGAGGCCGCCGCCGGCCTCGACCTGGAACCGCTGTGGATCTTCATGCCGCACTCCGGCCCCGGCTACACCCCGGACTTCCTCGGCGGCCCGCCGCAGGCGGCGTACACCTCGGTGGCCGACGGCATCGCCCAGCTGCGCGCCACCGACCCGGCGCTGGCGCACGCCGAGATGGCGTACTCCCTCGACACCCTCCCGGACGCCGCCGCGTCCCCGCTCGGCCGCCGGCTGCTCGACGACCCGGCCGCCGCGATCGAGCTACTGGCCGACGCCACCGAGCGGGCCTGGCACGCGCTGGTCGAGCCGCACTGGCCGCGGCTGCACGACCTGCTGCAGGCCGACATCGACTACCGCGCCCGGCAGCTGGCGTCCGCGGGCCTGGAGGAGCTGTTCGCGCTGCTGCACCACCGGCTGTCGTACGACGACGGCCTGCTGACCGTGACGACGAGCAGCCGCTACCGCTACGAGCGCGATCTCGCCGGCGACGGCCTGCTGCTGATGCCCAGCGCCTTCGTCTGGCCCGACGTGGTGACCGGCTTCCAGCCGCCCTGGCAGCCCACCGTCATCTACCCTGCCCGCGGCGTCGGCGCGCTCTGGTCGGACGACGCCGGCCCGGCGGCGGCGCAGGCGATGGCCGGGACGCTGGGCGCCGGCCGGGCCGGCGTCGTCGCCGCGGTCGACGTGCAGGTG
>NZ_BAAAPF010000703.1:0-1010 GCF_039531005.1 Streptomyces synnematoformans | reverse complement strand
TGCCGCTCGCCCGGTTCGTGGTCTACTCCTCGGCCGCCGGCACCCTCGGCAACCCGGGGCAGTCAAACTACGCCGCGGCCAACACGTACCTGGACGCCCTCGCCCACCAGCGCACCCGGCAGGGCCTGCCCACCACCAGCCTCGCCTGGGGCTACTGGAAGCGGGCCACCGGCCTCACCGCCCACCTCACCGCCGACCAGCAGGGCCGTACCGGCACGGCGCTCACCACGGAACACGGCCTGCGGCTCTTCGACGCCGCGCTCCGGGACCGCCCGGAGTCGACGCTCGTCTGCATGCCGATCGAGCCGGCGAGCCTGCGCCGCGCGGCAAAGGTGCCGGCGCTGCTCCGCGACCTCGTACCGGCCACCGCGCGCCGCGCAACCGCCGCGGGCGAAAGCGCGGTGCGGCGTTCCGGTCTCGCGGAGGAACTGGCCGGGCTCGGGGAAGCCGAGCAGGACCGGCTGATGCTGGACCTGATCCGGAGCAACGTCGCGGCCGTCCTCGGCCACACGCGCCCCGAGACCATCGACCCGCAGCGCCCGTTCAAGGAGCTGGGCTTCGACTCCCTCACCGCCGTCGAACTCCGCAACCGCCTCACCAACGCCACCGCGCTCCAGCTGCCGTCCACGCTGGTCTTCGACCACCCGACGCTCACCGAGCTGTCGGTGTTCCTGCGGGGCAAGCTGCTGGACGAGCAGCCGCGGCTGCGGGCGGCGAAGCAGGTCGCGACCGCCGTGGACGACGACCCGATCGCGATCGTCTCGATGGCCTGCCGCTACCCCGGCGGGATGCGGCGGCCCGAGGACCTGTGGAGGCTGGTCTCCGAGGGCGTCGAGGCGATCGGCGACCTGCCGGAGGACCGCGGCTGGGACCTCGACGGCCTCTACGACCCGGACCCGGACGCGCCGGGCAAGATGTACACCCGCAAGGGCGCGTTCCTGTACGACGCCGGGCAGTTCGACGCGGACTTCTTCCACATGAACCCGCGCGAGGCGCTGGCCACGGACCCG
>NZ_BAAAPF010000702.1:0-1020 GCF_039531005.1 Streptomyces synnematoformans | reverse complement strand
CGCCGTCGACCGCGACGCCGACGCCTGCGCCGGCGCCGCCGCCGCGTCCCGCCGCTTCGGGGTGCTGCTGCAGGCCGTGCACGGCACCGCCCCCGGCGTCCTCAACGACCTGCCGGAGCCGGACGTCGTCCGGGTCGGCGGCGGCGGCGCGGCCGTCGTCGCGGAGTGCGCGGCCCGGCGCCCGGAGCGGATCGTCGCGCACGCCCGCACCCGGGACGGCGCCGAGGAGGTCGTACGGGCCGTCGCGGACGCCGGATACGCCGTGGAGGTCTCGCTCCTGCAGTCGGTCGACCTCGACCCGGAGGCCCCCGCGCCCGCGGGGCAGGGCGCCGGGTGGCGGGAGCGGGAGCGCAGCGTCGTGTTCCTGATCGCGGGAAGCCGCGGCGCCTGAGCCGGGGCGCCACCGGGCGCGCCGGGTGCCGCGCACGGCGCGCTCCGGGTGCGCGGGAGGCGTGCGCCGGGGCTCCCCGCGGTGCACCGGACCACGCCCTCCGGCCTCGACCCCAGCCGGACCCGCGGGCGGATTGCGGGTAGGCTGGCCGACTGTTGTGCCGTGAGCTGGCATTGGTGGCAGCGTTGCCGAATGCCGGTAATGTCCGGGGGTCTTGTCGCAGTTGTCGGGAACGCAAACCCTGCGGGACGGTCGTGCCGCCGAGCGGGGTGTGCTCGTTCCAGCTATGGGCGGCCGTCTGTCCCGAGAGGGCTGCTGCCGGACGAACGGTCGGAGAAGGAGCTGGAACGATGGGCGAGGGGTACGGACGCATGACTGACACCGGCAAGCTCCCGGAGGGGCACCAGCCGGGGCCGGACGACGCCGCCGGAGAACACCTCCCCGCCCCCGGCACCGCGCGGCCGGGCGCCGCGGCGCCCGCGCCCCCGGCGGACGACGACGACTTGCTGTTCCTGCCCGGCGCGCAGGGCGCGTGGACGGAGCAGCGGAACCCGGCGGCCGGTGCGGCCGCCCCGGACGCCGGCGCGCGGGATGTGCCCTCGGGCGGCGGCACCGCCTCCGCCGGGGGA
>NZ_BAAAPF010000701.1:0-1022 GCF_039531005.1 Streptomyces synnematoformans | reverse complement strand
GTCGCGTCCGCCCCGGACGGGACCCGGCGGGCCCGGCTTCACCGCCGGGCCCGCCGCCCCGCCGTCCGCGTCAGCCGCCGATCACCCCCACGTCCCTGATCTGCGGCACCGCCCCGCCGTGCGACCACCGCAGCCGCACCTCCGCCACCGCCCCGCCGGGCACGGGGAGTTCCGTGTACGCGCCCGCGGGGCGGCCCGCGGTGCGCCACGGGCCGTCCGGCTCGTTCCGTACCTGCATGCGCGCGCCCGCGGCCGGCGCGCTCTGCGGGCGGAGCACCACCAGCGACCTCCCCGCGCGCGGCTCCGCGAAGCGGACGTCCAGCGCCTCGACGGCCTCGGCCGCGCGGGCGGCGCGGTAGGCGGAGGCGGTGTCGCCGTCCGCGGCGGCGGCCAGGGAGCTGCCCTCGGCCGCCGGCGGGCCGCCGGTCACCGCCGTCGAACCGCCACCGGAGACGGTGAACTCCCGTACCACGAGCCAGTTGCCCTGCCCCGCGGTCGCCCGGGCGCGCACGTACCGCGCCTTCGTGCCCTCCGGCGCCGTCGCCTCGACGTCCGGCGTGCCGGAGAAGGCGGCCAGCTCCGTCCACGTCTCGCCGTCGGCGGAGTACTCCAGCACGCCCCGGTGGAGGTAGTCGTCCGGGCTGCCGGGCTTGGCCATCGCCAGCGAGACGGTGCCGATCTCCCGCTCGCCGTGCAAGTCCACGCTGACCCACGCGCCGGCGCCCGGCGAGCCGTCGCTCCAGAAGAACGTCGAGTCGTCGCCGTCCGTCATCCGGTCCACGGTGTTGCCCCCGTACGTGCCGAGGTTCGTCGCGCCCTTCGGCCGCGCGGGCAGCCCGAGCGAGCGGTCGTGCGCCGCGGCGGCGTCCGCGACGAAGGCGTCGAGCACGCCCTCGCCGACGACGACCGGCACCTCGCGCCCGCCGAGCCCCGTGTAGACGTGCGCCTTCGCCCGCGCCACCAGCTCCGGCAGCCGCTGCCGCAGCCGCCAGGCGCGCGCGCCGTCGCCGTCGCGGGCGCCG
>NZ_BAAAPF010000700.1:0-1030 GCF_039531005.1 Streptomyces synnematoformans | reverse complement strand
CCGCCGTCGCCCGCGTCGTGCCCGCCCTTGTCGTCCACGCCGCCGGCGGCGGCCGCGCGGGGCGCGCCGGACACCAGCCCGGCGAGGCCGCGGGGCAGCAGGTAGACGGCGGCGACGAACAGCACCCCGAGGAGCAGCGGCCCGTGGCCGGGCCAGGAGCCGGCCAGCCAGTCGCGGGTGTAGACGATGAGCCCCGCGCCCACGAGCGCGCCGATCACCGACGTGATGCCGCCGATGACGGCCGCGAGGAGCGCGAGGGCGGCGATCTCGAAGCCGACGTCGGCCGGGGACACGTAGCTCTGCACGGCGATGAGCAGCGACCCGCCGGCGCCCGCGAGTGCGCCCGCGCCGACGTACGCCACCAGCAGGTACCGGGTCACGGGGTGGCCGGAGGCGCGCATCCGCTCCTCCGCCTCCCGCGAGCCGGTCAGCAGCTTGCCGGCCGGCGAGCGCAGCAGCACCAGCGCCACGGCGACCACGCAGACGACGACGACCGCGGCGTACTGGTAGATCGCCAGTTCCTCGAAGAGCGGCTCGCCGCCCCAGAACGCCTGGGTGGAGGGGAACCCGGCGAGGCCGTCCGTGCCGCCGGTCACGGACTTCCACTGGCCGATGGCGATGGCGGTCAGCTCCCCCACCGCCACGGTGATCATGAGCACGGTGGTGCCGCGGGCGCGGATCACCGCCGGCCCGGTCACCACGCAGAACGCGGCGGCGGCGACGGCGGAGATCGCCACCTGCACCGGCCCGACGGTCCAGTCGTTCTCGGCCAGCTTCGCGGTGGTGTACGCGCCGACGGCGAACGGCGCGGTCTGCCCCAGCGTGGGCAGCCCGGCGTAGCCGGTGACCACGGTGACGCTGACCGCGAGGAGGCCGAGGGCCAGGGCGTAGCCGGCGAGGGAGAGGGAGTAGGCGTCGAGGACCGTCGGCAGGAGCGCCAGCACGGCGATCAGGGCGAGCAGCGGGGCGGCGGCGCCGTCGCCCGCGGCGCCGCGCCCGCCGCCGGTCCGCGCACCACCGCCGTCGGCGG
>NZ_BAAAPF010000699.1:0-1031 GCF_039531005.1 Streptomyces synnematoformans | reverse complement strand
GCTGTGCGCCGAGCCCGCCTACCGCGCCCTGTGGCAGGAGGAGCCCGCCGATGCGTGACCGCGCCGCCGCCGGCCGCACCACCGCCGCGCCCGCCGGTGCGGACCCCGCGCCCGGGCTGCGGGTGCTCGTGCCCGCCGGGCTGCGGTTCCTGCGCCGGCGGCGGCGGGCCGGCGCGGCGGTGGCCGGATGGTCCGCGGTCGAGGCGCTGCAGACCTTTCTGCTCGGGCACGCCCTCGCGAGGGCCGTCGACCGGGGGTTCCTGGCCGACCGCCCCGGGGTGGGCCTCGGCTGGCTCGCCGTCGCGGCGGTGGGCGTCGTGGTCGGCGCCTTCGGGACGCTGCGGGTGTACGGGGCGGTGGCCCGGCTCACCGAGGACCTGCGGGACACCCTGGTGCGGCGGGTCGTCACGGGGTCGCTGGCACGCGCGGCGGCCCGGGCGCGGGCCGAGGGGCCGACGGCGGTGTCGCGGCTGACACACCAGGTGGAGATCGCCCGCGACGGCTTCGCGGGGCTGGTGATGGTGACGCGGTCCTTCGTCGTCACGGCCGCCGCCGCGCTGCTGGGGCTGCTGACCCTGGCGCCGCCGCTGCTGCTCGTGGTGCTGCCGCCGCTGGCGGCGGGGCTGGCAGTCTTCGGCTTCTCGCTGCGGCCGCTCGCCCGCTGCCAGCGGGACTTCCTCGCCGCCGACGAGGCGCTGGCCGCCGAGCTGGGCACGGTCGTGGACGGGCTGCGCGACGTCGTCGCCTGCGGCGGCGAACAGCGTGCGGGCGCCGCCGTCCGGGCCGGGGTCGACGCCGAGCTGCGCGCCTCGACGGCGCTGGCGCGGTGGGGCACGGCGCGGGACGTCGCGGTGGGCGTCGGCGGCCGGCTGCTGGAGGTCGCGCTGCTGGTGGCCGCTCCGTGGCTGCTGTCGCGGGGGGTGACCGCGGGCGCGCTGGTGGGTGCGCTGGCGTATCTGACGCAGGCGCTGCTCCCGGCGCTGCAGTCGCTGGTCTTCGGCCTCGGCGGCACGGGCGCCCGGCTGACGGTG
>NZ_BAAAPF010000698.1:0-1039 GCF_039531005.1 Streptomyces synnematoformans | reverse complement strand
CGGCGGCGATCCAGCTGCGCAGCGCCGCCGCGCGGGCGCGCTCCCGGACGCGGCCGTGCCCGGCGCGGCCGTCCCCCGCGGCGGGGGTGAGGGCCCCGAGCAGGTAGCCCGCGGCCCACACCTCGCCGGCGGTCTCCGGCGGCAGCGCCGGCAGCGGCTCACCGGCAGCACGGGCGGCGTCGGCTACGGTCCCGTGCGCCACGCCGAGCAGCGCCGACCAGGGCCGCCACGGCCAGGTGAACGGCTGCTCCGCGGCCTCCTGCGCGCCGCTGCGCCGCAGCCGGACGTGGCAGCGGGAGGCGACGAGTTCGACGGCGTAGCCGAGGCCGCGGTGGCGTGCGGGGTCCGCCAGCTCCGGGCCGGCCCAGTGGGCGGTGCCGACGGGCCCGTCCGCGCAGGCGACGGCGAGCCGGATGCCGTGGTGGTCGTTGCCCGCGACCGACGGACCGGTGCCGTGGTCCAGCACGTGCGGCACCGGCGCGACGACGGGGATGCCGCGCTCGGCGCAGAACACCGCGATGTGCTCGTCGTCGTCGCGGGTGTCGTCGGGGAACTCCGCCAGGTAGGCGGCGAGTTCGCGGGCGGTGTCCGCGGGCAGCGCCAGGCCCAGCGACGGCACCCACTCCCACGGCGCCAGCCGCACCGCCGCGTAGCCGCCGACGGCCGCCTGCCGCACCCGGTAGGAGTTGTACGGCGACACCCACAGCACGCTCAGCGACACGGCACGGTCGGGGTGCCGGGCGAGCAGCGCGGCGACGTGGCCGGCGAAGCCGGGCGCGAGGCGCGCGTCGTCCTGCACCACCAGGTGGTGGGTGGCGCCGGGCGCGACCGCCGCCCACGCGACCTTCGCGGTGCGCAGCGGGCTGGGGAGGCCGGCGGGGTCCGGGTCCCGGACGATACGGGCGGGCAGCGGCGCGCACTCGCCGGCGACGCGCTCGGCGCCGGCGAGGCGCGACGGATGGCACATGACGACGGTGCTGAGCCGGACGGGCGGCCGGGACCCGGACCCCGCCGGCCTCCCCAGCCCGCTGCGCACCGC
>NZ_BAAAPF010000697.1:0-1051 GCF_039531005.1 Streptomyces synnematoformans | reverse complement strand
CGGCGGCCGCCTGCCGCGCCCGGGCCGGGGTGCCCGCACCCCCGGCGGTGCGCCGCGCGACGCCGGCCGCCCCCAGGTGCGCGACCGCCAGCTCGCAGGCCAGCGTGGCCGCCTCCGCGGGCCGTACGTCGTCGCGGATGCGCGCGGCCAGTATCCGCAGCGCCCGCTGTACGCCCGGTTCCGGACGCTCCTTCACCGCGGCATGGGTAGCCACCGTGTCACCATCGCTTCCCCCCCGCCTGATGTCCGTGTGCACCGATCCCGGGCTCAGGGTCCCGGCGCGGCCGACCGCACCCCGGTCGCGGGCGCGGGCTCGTACGGCAGCCGGGCCACGACCCGGTACCCGCCGCCGGCCGTCGGGCCCGCGTCGAGCACCCCGCCGTACATGGCGGCCCGTTCGCGCATGCCGACGAGCCCGTGGCCGCCGTCCGGCGCCGCGGCCCGGTGCCCCGCGGCGCGGCCGTCGTCGGTCACCTCGATCCGTACGTCCGTGCCGTCGGCCTCGACGGCGACGCGGCAGCGCGCCGCGCCGGCGTGCTTGACCACGTTGGTCAGCGACTCCTGCGCGATGCGGTAGACCGACAGGCCCACGCCGGCGGGCACCTCGTCGAGCCCGCCGGTGGTCAGCTCCACCGCGACGCCCGCGGCGCGCACCCGGTCGGCGAGCGCCCCGAGGCCCGCGACGCCCGGCGCCGGGTCCAGGTTCCGCGGGCCCGGGCAGGGGTCGGTGCGGGCTCCGGTGTCGACGCGCAGCAGCCGCAGCATGCTCCGCAGCTCCGCCAGCGCCTCGCGGCTGATCGACTCGATGGCCCGCAGCGACTCGGCGACCTCGCCGGGCCGCTCGGCCGCCACGTGGTTGGCCACCGACGCCTTGACCGCGATGAGCCCGATGCTGTGCGTCACGACGTCGTGCAGCTCCCGGGCCACGCGCAGCCGTTCGCCCGCGACGGCGCGCAGCGCCAGCTCCTCCGCGGCGCGGGCCGCGCCCGCCCGCCGGTCCCGCACCACGCGCCCGGCGACCCAGGCGGCGGCGGCCAGCAGCACGGCGAGC
>NZ_BAAAPF010000696.1:0-1060 GCF_039531005.1 Streptomyces synnematoformans | reverse complement strand
CCGCCGCGGCGCCGCCCCGGGCGGCGAGCGCGGCGGCGGTCGCACCGCCGGCCCTGAGGACGCTGCGGCGGCTCTGGCCTTCGGCCGGGACTTCTTCGTTCTCGGACATGCGTCTGGGTCTCCTCGCGGGTACGTGACGTCTGGCCATCGGGTGTCCTCAGCGAGTGCACACACCGACAACCACAACACGTTGCCGCCGATAACACAACACCGCTAACAAGATTTCGTTATCAGTGCTGGTGGCGATGGTCCAGGCACACTGTTACCGTTGGTACATGGGGCGAGATTCCACCCGCGAGAAGATCATCACGGCGGGTTCCCGCCTGCTTGCCGACGGCGGGCGCGAGGCGGTGTCGACGCGGGCGGTGTGCGCCGCCTCGGGCGTGCAGTCCCCCACGCTCTACCGGCTCTTCGGAGACAAGAACGGGCTGCTCGACGCGATCGCCGCGCACGTCTTCGAGAGCTATCTGGCCGACAAGGCGGCCCTGCCCGAGACCGGCGACCCCGTCGACGACCTGCGGCGCGGCTGGGACCTGCACGTCGGCTTCGGCGTGGCCAACCCCGCCTGCTACTCGCTGATCTACGGCACGGACCGGCCGGGCGCCGAGTCGCCCGCCGCCCGGCGCGCCGCCGCGGAGCTGGCCAAGCGGATCAGGCGCATCGCCGAGGCCGGCCGTCTGCGGGTCGGCGAGGAACACGCCGCACACCTGGTCCACGCCGCGGGGTGCGGCATGACGTTCACGCTCATCTCGCTGCCGGAGTCCGAACGCGACCCGGCGCTCTCCCGCGCGGCCCGCGAGTCGGCCATCGCCGCGGTCACCACCGACGGGCCCGGCACCGCGGACACCGGTCCGACCGGCCTCGCGGTGGCGCTGCGGGCCCTGGCGCCGCAGCTGACCGCCCTCACCGGCGCCGAGCGCGCCCTGCTGGCCGAGTGGATGGACCGCCTCGCCGCAGCCGGCCGGTGAGAAGCCATCCGTAAACCCCCGTCGTCCGCCCGGAGGGCGGGCGGCGCTGGGGGCACCGCCCACGCCCTCCGGGCGTAGGGGGAGTCTGGTGC
>NZ_BAAAPF010000695.1:0-1070 GCF_039531005.1 Streptomyces synnematoformans | reverse complement strand
GCTGCCGCGCGTCGACGACGACACCACGCACCTGCTGCCGCGCCTCGACGACTCCGGCCGCCCGCTCCGCACCGCGGGCGCCGGGGACGCGACGCAGGTGCTCCCGCGGATCCCGGAGCCCGCCGGCCCGTACGGCGGCGGGCAGGGCGCACAGGACGGCTACGACGGGCCGTACGACCTCGACGCCGACCCCGCCGACGCCAACGCCGACCCGGACACCGACCCGGACGCGGACGCCGACCGCCCCCGCGGCCGCACCCAGCGCCACGGCGCCGACCCCGTGCGGCACGCCTACTACCCCGGGCGCCGGATGAACCTCGGCGTCGTCCTGCTCCCCCTGCGCATCGTCCTCGGCCTCGTCTCGCTCTACGCCGGCATGGGCAAGCTCAGCGACCCCATGTTCTTCGACGGCGAGCGCGGCTCCATGCGCGGCTGGCTGGCGGGCATGGACCCCTGGCTGATCGCGCGCCCGCTGTACGACATCGCGCTCGCGCACCCCGTGGGCGCCGGGCTGACCGTGGCGTTCCTGCAGATCATCGTGGGCGTGCTGACGATCTGCGGGCTGTGGCAGCGGCTCGCGGCGGCCCTCGGCGGGCTGCTCGCGCTCGGGCTGCTGGTGACGGTGGCGTGGCAGACGTCGTCCGCGTACGACGCGACGGACGCCCTGTTCCTCGCCGCCTGGTCCCCGCTCGTGATCGCCGGCGCCCCCGTCTACTCCCTCGACGCCCGGCTCGCCGGGGAGGCGTGGCGGACGCTGGGGCCGCGCTCGGAGCTGTGGGAGCTGCGCCGCCGGGTGCTGCGCCGCGGGACGGTGCTGGCCACGGTCATCGTGGGGCTGGCGCTGCTGGTGGGGTCGACGCTGGGCGCGGCGGTGCGGTCGTCCAGCACGGTACGGGTCCCCGGCCCCGACGAGCCGCCCGTCAACCACCTGCCGGGCACCCCGCTGCCCTCGGCGCCCGGCGGCACGGCGCGGCGCTGCGACGCGGGCTCGGCGAGCCCGTCGCGGGACGGCGCCGAAGTCGGAGGCCAAGCGGTCTTAGGAAGACAAAACATTCTACCAACTCCTTGGC
>NZ_BAAAPF010000694.1:0-1082 GCF_039531005.1 Streptomyces synnematoformans | reverse complement strand
CGCCGGCCGCCGGCCGTGGCCCGCCCCAGCACCCCGTGCCCGTCGGCGCGCAGCCGCCGGCACGCCGCCGCGACCGCCTCGTCGCCGGCGCCGGCGGGCCGGAAGAGGACCGTGGTCAGCGCCGGCGGCGCGTACAGCTCCAGCTCCGGGTCCTCCGCGACGAACTCCGCCAGCCGCGCCGCCGCGGCGAACGTCGCCTCCACCAGTTCCGCGACCCCGGCGCGCCCGAGCGCGCGCAGCGTGACGGCGACCTTGAACACGTCGGCGCGGCGCGTGGTGCGCAGCGAGCGGTGCAGCAGGGCGGGCAGGCCGGCGGCGGTGTCGTCGTCGGCGCTGAGGTAGTCGGCGCTGTACGCCAGCGGCGCCAGGTCGGCGCCGTCCCGTACGGCCAGGAAGCCGGCGGCGATCGGCTGCCAGCCCAGCTTGTGCAGGTCGAGCGCGACGGTGTGGGCGCGGTCGAGCCCGGCGACGAGGTGCGCGCGGCCCGGGGCGAGCAGCAGCAGCCCGCCGTACGCGGCGTCCACGTGCAGCCGGGCGCCGTACGCCCCGGCGGCGTCGGCGAGCCCGGGCAGGGGGTCGACGGCGCCGAAGTCGGTGGTGCCGGCGGTGGCGACGACCAGCGCCGGGCCCGGCGCGCCGGGCGCGGGGCCCCGGAGGCGGCCGAGCACGTCCCGTACGGCGGCGGGGTCGAGGACGCCGCGGGGCGTGGGGACGACGTGCGGGGCCCGCATCCCCAGCAGCCAGGCGGCGCGGTGGACGCTGTGGTGGGCGTTGGCGCCGGCGACCACCTGCACGCCGGGGCCGAGCAGTTCGCGGGCGAGCAGCAGCGCGAGCTGGTTGGCCTCGGTGCCGCCGGTGGTGACCAGCGCGGCGGCGCCGGCGACGTCGGGGTGGACCTCGGCGGCGACGGCGGCGGCCACCTCGGCCTCCACCTCGGCGGCGGCCGGGGCCTGGTCCCAGGAGTCCAGCGAGGGGTTGAGCGCGCCGGCCGCGAGGTCCGCGGCGGCGGCGACGGCGAGCGGCGGGGCGTGCAGGTGCGCGGCGCAGTGCGGGTCGGCCGGGTCGGCGGCGCCCTCGGCGAG
>NZ_BAAAPF010000693.1:0-1089 GCF_039531005.1 Streptomyces synnematoformans | reverse complement strand
GGGGGGGGCGGGGGCGGGGGGGGGGGGGGGGGGGGGGGGCGGCGCCGGGCGCCGTGCCGGCCCGCGCGCCGGAGCCCGCCGGGCCCGCGAGGCCGAAGCGGCGCAGCAGCTCCACCAGCTTCTCCTCCACCTGACCCGCCCAGCGGGTCGGGTGCTTGGTCTCGATCGCCAGCTCCACCCGCCGCCCGGCGTCGGTCACCAGCTCCAGCAGCCGCTCCAGGGTGAGTACCGAGGTGCGTTCCCAGTCCGGCTCCTCGGGCGTCTCGCGCTGCCGCCGCCCCACCTCGTCGCGGCGCTCCTCGCGCGCCTTCCACGAGCCGAAGTCGAGCGCGGCGAGATCGGCCAACTCCAGTGCGGAAACGGCGCCGCGGCCGTCGGAGGTACGGTTGACGCGCCGGTCGTGGACGCAGACGAGATGGCCGTCGGCGGTGAGCCGCACGTCGCACTCCAGGGCGTCGGCGCCTTCCTCGATGGCCTTGCGGTACGCCGCCAGCGTGTGCTCCGGCGCGTCCTCGGACGCGCCCCGGTGCGCGACGACGGCGGGCGGGCCCGCCCCCGTACGCCCGTACGGCCGATCCGCTGGTGGTTGGCTCACCGGCTCATCGTGCCACCCGGCACGCCCCCTGGCCGGGCCCTCGTCTGCCACCCAGGGGATGCGCCACGTATGTCCGAAGTAAAGGATGTCAGCCAAAGACTAGGTGCGGTTTACCGTCCGCTGACAACCGGTGCGGGAACCTGGTTGGGCGGGTACACGCAACCGGCACCTGGCGTGAGACGTGAAGGAGAAAGCTGTGAGCACCGAGAACGACGGCGCGACGCCTCCGCGGCCGGATTTTCCGCCGCCGGATGCGGGAGCGAGGTCTCCGGTCGAGTCTCCTGAGCGCGCGAGCGGCGGGTCGGCCGGGGGAGCCTGGCCCGCGGGACCGGAAGGGCCGGGTGGTTCGGACGCTGCCGGCTCTCCGGGCGGCCCGGGTACCGGGGGCCGCGGTGAGGGGCGTACGGAGCAGTTCGCCGCGGTCGGCGCCGCGGGCGGCACGGGCTCCGGCGGCCACACCGGGCCCACCGGAGGTCAGGCCGGGCCGACCGGCG
>NZ_BAAAPF010000692.1:0-1093 GCF_039531005.1 Streptomyces synnematoformans | reverse complement strand
GCCGAACAGTGCCCGGTCCGCCGCGGCCAGCGCGGCCAGGTCGGCCGCCCCGCCGGCGCGGTGGCGGGCGTGCACGGCCTGCCCCAGCCCCAGCGCCGCGGCGAACACCGCGCACAGCGCGAAGCACGCCAGCGCCGACCACACCGTCGCCCCGCCCCGGTCATCGAACGGTCTCTTCCGCAAGGGCGACCGCCTCCCCTCCGAGGTCGAGCGACAGCGGCCCGGGTCCCGGCGCGGCCGCCCGCACCCGTACGCGCACCAGGTCGCCGTCCCGGGCGACCGTTACCGCCGCGCCGCGGGGAGCCGCCGCCAGGGCGGCCCCCCGGACGCCGGCGGCGGGTTCGCCCCGGGCCGCCGCCCGGGCCCCCGCGCGGGCGGCGTCCACGCACTGGATCTGCGCCGCGGCGGCCATCAGCGCCCAGACCAGCCCCAGGGCGAGGAAAACCAGCGCCGGAATCGCCGCCGCCGCCTCCGCGGTCACGACCCCGGCGTCCCGCGCGTGCGGCGGGTCAGAACGGGACGTCGAGCGCGCGCTCCACCACCGCCTGCAGGGCCCCGCTGACCGCATCACTCGTCACCACCTTGTACAGGATCGCCGCGAACGCGACCGCCGCGATCGTGCCCACGGCGTACTCGGACGTCGTCATCCCCGCGTCCCCGCCGAGCCTCCGGGCACGCTCCCGCACCCTCCGGACGAACCTGCCGGCCATCTCCAACCCCCGTGTCTCCGTCATCGTGTCCGTCATCCGTGTCCGTCATCCGCTGCCACCCAGCAGCTGTGCCGCCAGGCCCATCACCACCGGAGCCACCCCGACCGCCAGGAACGCGGGCAGGAAGCAGAGCCCCAGCGGGCCCGCCACCAGCACCCCCGCCCGGCGGGCGCGGGCCGCCGCCGCCCGGGTCTCCTCCGCCCGGCACTCGGCGGCCAGCCGGGAGACCGCGTCGACCACCGGCACGCCCGTGCGGCCCGCCTCCTCCAGCCATCCGGCCAGCCGCCCGGCGCCCGGCAGCTCCGCCAGGGGCGCCCACGCCGCGCGGGGGTCGCCGCCGAGGCGCAGCTCCGCCGCACCCTGCGCGAGCCGGTCCCCGACCG
>NZ_BAAAPF010000691.1:0-1098 GCF_039531005.1 Streptomyces synnematoformans | reverse complement strand
CGGCGCTGGCCGCCCGCGCCCACGCCGCGACCGGCCTCGTGCGCGCCCTCCACGCCGCCGCCCACGACGGCGAGGCGCTGGCGGCGGAGCAGGAGGAGCGGTCGGCCGGGCTGCAGCGGGAGTCGGAGACCGCGCACGCCGACGCGGTCGCCGCCGCCACCCGCGCGCAGCGCGCCCGCAGCGAGGCCGACCACCTGCGCCAGCGGCTCGCGGAGGTCGAGCAGGAGACGGCCGAGGCGGTACGGGCCGTCCGGCTGGACGCCGCCGTCGACGCCGCCCCCGACACCGACCCGGCGCGCGCGGCCCTGGTCGCCGGGGACGCGGAGAAGGCCGCGGTCGAGGCCTGGGACGACGCCCGCGAGGCCGCCCGTACGGCGACGGACCGCGCCCGCGAGACGGCGGCGGACCTGGCCCGCGCGGAACTGGCCGCGGCCCGCGCCACGGACGCGGCCCAGGCGTCGGCGGCCGCGTACGAGACGGAGCGCCGCGCGGCGGAGGCGCTGGCGGCGGAGCCCCGGCTGGTGGAGCTGCTGGGCCTGCCGGAGCCGGCCGAGGGCGGCGAGCCGCGGTCGCTGAGCGCCGTGGAGTTCGACCGGGCCGCCGACGGGCTGCAGTCGCTGCTCGACGCGCGCGTCACCGACGACGAGCGGCGGCTGTTCGACCTGCGCACCGCCGCCGGGGACGACGCCCGGATCCTCGCCGCCCTCGGCGACGGCGGCCTGCTCCCGCCGGGGCCTGACGTGCTGGCCGTCGTGGACTGCCTCGGCGAGCACGGCATCCCCGCCCTGCCCGGCTGGCGGTATCTCGCGCAGGCCGTCGACCCCGCCGACCACGCCGCCGTGCTCGCCGCCCGCCCGGAGCTGGTCGACGGCGTCGTCATCACCGACCCCGACACGCACGCCCGCGCCCGCGAGGTGCTGCGCGAGGCCGCGCTGCTGCCCCGCTCGGCCCTCGCCGTCGGCACGGCCGCCGCCCTGCTCGCGCCCCCGCCGCCCACCGGGGAGCGGGACGCCGCGGTGTTCCTCGTCCCGCCCAACCCGGCCATGCACGACGAGCGCGCCGCCGACGACGAGCGGCACGCCCTGCGCGTCCGCGGCG
>NZ_BAAAPF010000690.1:0-1109 GCF_039531005.1 Streptomyces synnematoformans | reverse complement strand
CCCGTGCCGGTGTGTTCGGCGCGTGCGGCCGCGTGCACCGCGCCGGTTGCGGTGTCCGCGCCCCGGTCCGTCAGGTGCGCGCCCCGCGCGCCTGCCGCACCCGGGCAGTGTCCGTCCGGCCCGTCCCGGTCCGGCGGACCGGACTCGCCGTCTGCGGCCCCGGCCCCGGCCGCCGCCGGAGCCGCTCCGGTCGCCCGGTCCGGACCCGGCGACGACCCGGCCGCCGGCGGAGCCAGCTCGCGGAGCAGCTCCGCACCCCCCGCGCCGTCCGCCAGGTCGGTCCGCAGCCGCAGGCCGTCCGCCGCCCGCGCCGTGTCCAGGGCCAGCACCTCCGCAGAAGCGCCGCCCGACAGGCTCATGCCCCACCGGGCCGCCGGGGCGGCCGCCGCGACGCCCGGGACGCGCTCCATCATGCCGCCCTGGCCCAGCTCCGGGAGCCGGCTGCCCAGGACCCGTACGTCCGTGCCCGCGTGGAAGTCCGCCTGGTCGCGCTGCGAACGCTCCCACGAGGCGCCCTGCGCCAGCGCCAGCATCCCGATCGCCACCGCCAGCACCAGCAGCAGCACCGGCCGCGCCCCGCGCAGGGGGCGGCGGCTCAGCTGCCAGCCGGCCAGCGCCGCGGGCAGCCCCCGCCCCGCCACCGCGCGGCGCTCCGCGAGCCGGGCGACGGGCGGCAGGAGGCGCAGCGTCAGCACCGTGCCGGCGAGCAGCGCCAGCGCGGGCGCGGCGGCCAGCACCGGGTCGATGCCGAGCGTGCCGGAGCGGTCGCCGCTGAGGGCGCCGCTGCCGGAGGTCTGCCGGTCCAGCTGCCAGTACGCCACCGCCGCCACCACCAGCAGCGCCCCGTCGGCGCCCGCCCGCAGCAGCGCGGGCAGCGGCTTCGCCCGTACCGTACGGCCCGGCGACAGCACCCCGCCGGCGCCGCCGCGGCGCAGCAGCGTCGGCGCCACCACCCCCGGCGAGCCCGGGCCGCTGATCCGGCTGCTGGCCGCGCGGGGGCCGCTGGAGCGGGCCGGGCTCACCCCGGGCTCGGCGGCGGGCACCGGCACCTGGCTGGTCGCCGCCGGCTGCGCGCTGGGCTGCGCGGCGCCGACGGGGTGCTGGCGCCG
>NZ_BAAAPF010000689.1:0-1111 GCF_039531005.1 Streptomyces synnematoformans | reverse complement strand
CAGGCCAGCCCGCGGGGGTCGGGGTGCTCGCGGGCTGGCCTGGGACGACGCCCGCCGCGTCGCGGTGCGGTCCGGGCGGCGGCTGCCCGCCGTCGCGGTTCCGGCCGCGGCCGCGTACGGGCAGGTGCTCGCGGAACCGCTCGCGGCCCTCGTCGACCTGCCGCCGTTCGACACCGCCGCCATGGACGGCTACGCCGTCGCCGGCCCCGGCCCCTGGCGGCTCGACTCCGCCGGGCAGGGCGTCCTCGCCGGCCACGCCGCCTACCCCCCGCTGCCCGACGGCCACGCCGTACGCATCGCCACCGGTGCCCGCGTCCCGCCCGGCGCCACCGGCGTCCTCCGCTCCGAACACGCCGAACTCCGCGACGACGGCACCCTCCTGGCCACCGTGACCGGGGCAACCGCGGCCGCCGGAGCCGCCGCCGCGCCCGTCGCTCAGGACGTCCGTACCGGTCAGGACATCCGCCCCCGCGGCCAGGAGTGCCGCGCCGGCGTCGAACTGCTGCCCGCCGGCGCACGCGTCACCCCCGCCGTCCTCGGGCTCGCCGCCGCCGCCGGCCACGACGAGCTGCGCGTCGTCCGCCGTCCCCGCGTCGAGGTGCTGGTGCTCGGCGCCGAGCTGCTGCACCGCGGGCTGCCCCGGGACGGCCGGATCCGGGACGCGCTGGGCCCGATGCTGGAGCCGTGGCTGCGGGCGTGCGGCGCGGAGCCGTTCGTCACCCGGCGCCTCGGCGACGACGCGGAGCTGCTGTACGAGGCGATCGCCACGTCCACCGCGGACGTCGTCGTGACCACCGGCGGCACCGCCGCCGGCCCCGTCGACCACGTCCACGGCACCCTGCGCCGCCTCGGGGCCGACCTGCTCGTCGACGGCGTCGCCGTACGGCCCGGCCACCCGATGCTGCTCGCCGTGCTGCCGACCGGCGCCCACGTCGTCGGGCTGCCCGGCAACCCGCTGGCGGCGGTCTCCGGGCTGCTCACGCTCGCCGAGCCCCTGGTGCGCGTGCGCGGCGGCGCGCCCGTGCCGGAGCCGCCGGAGGCGGTGCTCACCGCGGACGTGAAGGGGCATCCCACCGACACCCGGCTGGTGCCGGTCGCCGTCGAGACCGCC
>NZ_BAAAPF010000688.1:0-1172 GCF_039531005.1 Streptomyces synnematoformans | reverse complement strand
GCCGGGTGCCGGAGGGCGGCGCCGGTGCGGCCGGTGCGGCCGGTGCGGCGGTCGGCGCACCGCGGGGCGTGACGGACGTCGCCCTGACCCTCGCCCCCGGCATGCCCGCCGCCGCGGCGGCCCGCCGGTTCGTACGCGAGCTGCTGGCCGGCCGCGCCGGGCCCGAGGCCGACGATGCCGAGCTGCTGACGAGCGAACTGGTCACGAACGCCGTGGTGCACGCGGGCACCGACGTGCGGGTGCGCTGCCGGCTCCTGGCCGAGGACGCCACCGCCGGCGGGCTGGCGCGGGCCGGCGCGGACGGCGGGCCGGCCGCGGAGCCGACGCTGCTGGTGGAGGTCACGGACGGGCACGCGGCCCGGGTGATGCCGCTGCCGGCGCCGGAGGAGTCGTACGGCTACGGCCTGCAGCTCGTCGCGGCGCTCGCCGACGCCTGGGGCGTCGAGCACCGGCGCAGCGAGAAGACGGTCTGGTTCCGGATGGGCCCGCTGCGCGAGGTCGCGGCCGACCCGGGGGCCGCGGAGGACGGCGCCACCGAGACCGGCACCGAGACCGGCGGCGAGGCCGGCGTCGAGGTCGGCGCCGAGGTCCGGGCCGAGACCGGCGGCGAGGCCCGGGCCGAGGCCGGCGCCGCCCGGGTCGTGGCCCCGGCGGGCGGGGCCGACGAGGCGGGCGCCTACGGCGTACCCGACGACGCGACCCACGGCCGCGGCGTGCAGCACCACGCGGACGGCTCCGGCGGCGCGGGCGAGGGCGGCGCGCACGACCTCACCGACGACGACACCGCCGACACCCACATCGCCCGCACCGCCGCGCTCCGGCTGCCAAGCCAGGCCACCGCGCGCACCCCGCGCAGCGCCACCGACCCCGAGCTGCGCGCCGGCGGCGCCTGGGCCGGCGTCGGCGCCTTCTCGTTCCTCGCCGAGACCTCCGACATGCTCGCCGGGCAGTTCGACGAGGACATGGTCGCGTCCCTCGCCACCCAGCTCCTCGTGCCCCGGCTCGCCGACTGGAGCGCCGTCTGGCTCGAAGGCGCCGACGGCGCGGAGCCCCGCCTGGCGCAGGTCTGGCACGCCGCCGAGGAACGGATCTCCCCGCTCCGCCACGTCCTGGAGCAGAACCCGCTGCCGCCGCCCGACGCCCGCCCCGTGCCCGTGCCCTGGCCCGGGAGC
>NZ_BAAAPF010000687.1:0-1173 GCF_039531005.1 Streptomyces synnematoformans | reverse complement strand
CGCCCGCTGCGCGCAGCGCCCGGCCGATCGCCTCGCCCTGCGCCGCCGGCGCGGCGGCGTCCCGCTCCCGCAGGCGCCTGGAGTGGGTGGGGACCTCCCGCCGCCGCCCCGACTCCGGGTCGACGACCGTCAGCAGCCCCACCGCCGGCAGCGCCAGCTCGCGGGGGTCGACGACCTCGACCGCCAGGACCTGGTGCCGTGCGGCCAGGGCGCGCAGCGCCTGCTCCCAGCCGGGTTCGAGGAAGTCGGAGACCACCGCCACCAGCCCGCGGCGGCGCTCCGCGCGCTGCAGCGCGGCCACCCCCTCCGCGAGGGTGTGCGCCTGCGGCCCTGCGGGCACCCGGGGACGTTCGAGTGCGGTGCGCAGCACCCGCGTCAGGTGCCGCCGGCCGCTGCGGGCCGGGATGCGGGTGATGCCGTCGGGGCGGACGAGGTGCGCGCCGAGGCGGTTGCCGGCGCGCTCGGTGAGGAACGCGACGGCCGCGGCGGCGCCGACGGCGAGGTCGCGCTTCTCCATCCGGCCGGTGCCGAAGTCCATGCTGGCGCTGGCGTCGAGGACGATCCAGGTGGTCAGTTCGCGGTCGGCGAGCGTCGTCCGCACGTGCGGCACGGTCGTGCGCGCGGTGGCGTTCCAGTCCATGCGGCGCACGTCGTCGACGCCCGGGGCGTAGACGCGGCTCTCGTCCGGCTCGCCGCCGGGGCCGGGGACGAGGGCGGTGTGGTCGCCCTGGAGGAGGCCGTCGGGGCGGCGGGTGAAGATGAGCCGCAGGTGCCGGAGCGCCTGGTCCGGGGTGAGTTCGCCGAGCGACGGCGAACCGGGCGCGCCGGTCCGCGGGGCGCCGGTCGCGCTGCCCGGGGCGCTCACGCGGCCCTCCCGGCCTTCCCGAACCCGTCGAACCCGTCGAGGCCGTCGAGGCCGTCGGCGGCCTCCTCGGCCTGGTGCGGCGCGACCCGCGGCTGCGGCACCGCGGCCAGCACCTCGTCGACGACCGACCCGGGGGTGACGCCGTCGGCGAGGGCGTCGAAGGACAGCACCAGCCGGTGGGCGATGACCTCGTGCGCGAGCGCCGTGACGTCGCCCGGGAGCACGTAGTCGCGCCAGCGCAGCAGCGCCACCGCGCCGGCCGCGGCCACCAGCCCGAGCGTGGCCCGCGGCCCCGCGCCGTACGCGAG
>NZ_BAAAPF010000686.1:0-1173 GCF_039531005.1 Streptomyces synnematoformans | reverse complement strand
CGTCGCGATCGTCGCGGACCCCACCACGCGGGTGCCGTCGTACAGCACCACCGCCTGCCCCGGCGCGACCCCGCGCACCGGCTCCTCGAAGCCCACCCGCAGCTCGCCGCCGACGACCTCGGCGGTCACCGGCGTCTCGCCGCCGTGTGCGCGCAGCTGCGCGGTGTACGTGCCGGGGCCGGCCGGCGGGGCGCCGCACCAGCGCGGGGAGACCGCCGTCAGCGCCTCGACGTCCAGGGACGAGGCCGGGCCGACGGTGACGGTGTTGTCGACGGGCGAGATGTCGAGCACGTAGCGCGGCCGGCCGTCGGGGGCCGGGCGGCCGAGCGCGAGGCCCTTGCGCTGGCCGACGGTGAAGCCGTACGCGCCGGAGTGCGTGCCGACCCGGGCGCCGGACTCGTCGACCACGTCCCCCTCGGCGGCGCCGAGGCGGCGGGCCAGGAAGCCCTGGGTGTCGCCGTCGGCGATGAAGCAGATGTCGTGGCTGTCGGGCTTCTCCGCCACGAACAGCCCGCGCTCCGCCGCCTCCGCGCGGATCTCGGCCTTCGTGGTCCCGGTGTCGCCGAGCGGGAACATCGCGTGCGCGAGCTGCCGCTCGTCCAGCACGCCGAGGACGTACGACTGGTCCTTGGCCGCGTCCGCCGCGCGGTGCAGCTCGCGGCCGCCGTCGGCGCGGGTGACGACCTTCGCGTAGTGGCCGGTGCACACCGCGTCGAAGCCCAGGGCCAGCGCCTTGTCCAGCAGCGCCGCGAACTTGATCTTCTCGTTGCAGCGCAGGCAGGGGTTGGGCGTGCGGCCGGCGGCGTACTCGCTGACGAAGTCCTCCACGACGTCCTCGCGGAACCGCTCGGCGAGGTCCCAGACGTAGAACGGGATGCCGATGACGTCGGCGGCGCGGCGGGCGTCGTGCGAGTCCTCGACGGTGCAGCAGCCGCGGGCGCCGGTGCGGAAGGACTGCGGGTTGGCGGAGAGCGCGAGGTGCACCCCGGTGACGTCGTGTCCCGCCGCGGCGGCGCGGGCGGCGGCGACGGCGGAGTCCACGCCGCCGGACATGGCGGCGAGAACCTTCAGACGGGCGGGGGGGCGGGCCGTGTGTGTCGCTAGTGGTGTCATAGCCCCTCCAGGGTACGAGGCGGCGGCGCGGAACCGTGCGGCGGCCGGAGGCGTTGGCGG
>NZ_BAAAPF010000685.1:0-1186 GCF_039531005.1 Streptomyces synnematoformans | reverse complement strand
CACCGCCTCGCCTTCGGCCGCGGTGCCGCGCACGCCGACGCGCTCGTGCTGCGGCTCGGCACCGAGTTCCGCGCCGGCGGCGGCACCGTGCCCGTGACCGTGGACCTGCGCCGGGCCGGGTCGCTGGCGCTCGCCGGGCCGCGGCCCCGGCTGGCCGGGCTCGCTGTCTCGGTCGTGGCCCAGCTGGCCGCGCTGCACGCGCCCGACAGCCTCGAACTGGTGCTGATCTCCGCCGACCCGAACCGCCCGCCCGAGTCCCGCGTCGAGGACTGGTCGTGGGCCGGCTGGCTCCCCCAGGTACGGCCGCGGCAGGGGCAGGACTGCCGGCTGCTGCTCGCGTACGACAGGGAGCAGGCCGCGGCCCGCGTCGGCGAGTTGCAGCGGCGGCTGGAGCAGCCGGCGCCGGGGGTGCGCAGCGTGGTCGTGGTCGACGGCGACCCGGGCACGGCCGCCGTCCGCGACGCGGTCGCCCGGCTCGCCGAGCGCGGGCCCGCCGCCGGCGTGCACGTCGTCTGCCTCGCCGAGACCGCGCCCGCCACGCCCGCCTCGCCGCTGACCGCGACGTACGCCGCGGCCTGCGAGGCGTCCCCCGGCTTCGCCGCGTGCGGGGCGGTGGGGCTGCTCAGCGGCGACGTGGCCACGGGGCTGCGGCCCCTGCTGCGCCCGGCGCCGCCGGCCACGTCCCCGTCGTCGTCGGCCCAGCCGGCCGCACCGCCGACGGAGACTCCGTACGACACCGCCCACGGTCCCGCCCACGACACCGCCGCCACCCCGGCCTCCCCCGCCACCTCCTACGGAACGGGCCGCGCCCGCCTCCGCGGCGACGGCGTCGCGGCGCCCGCCGACGCCGCGGCGGGCGGGGGCTGGTTCGCGGCCGCCGCCTCCGGGCAGGGGGCCGGCGGACCGGCCGGGACGGTCGACGCCGTGTCGGCCGCCTGGGCGGAGCGGCTGGCCCGCGCCCTCGCCCCGTACGGCGAACGCGACGACGCCGAGGGCGCCTTCGGCGCCCGCCGCGGCGGCGCCCTCCCCGGGGCCGTACGCCTCCTGGACGAACTGGGCCTCGCCCGCGCCACCCCGACCGCGCTGACCGCCCGCTGGCTCGAAGACCGCGCCGGCGCCCCGCCCGTCGGCGCCGTGCTCGGCGCCGGGCCGGGCGGGCGGCTCACGGCCGACCTCGCCGCCGGGC
>NZ_BAAAPF010000684.1:0-1186 GCF_039531005.1 Streptomyces synnematoformans | reverse complement strand
AGAGCCACGCGGACGCCGCGGCCGTCGCGGAGATCCGCGAGCGGGTCGTCCAGGCGGTCGCGGCGGAGACGGGGCTCCGCCCTGACCGGGTGGAGGTGGTGCCGCGGGGCACGCTGCCGAAGACCCCGAGCGGCAAGCTCCAGCGGCGCCGGGTGGCGGAGGCGCTCGTCGGCGGCACGCTGCCGACGAGCCACTGAGCCCCCTCCGGCACCGGCGCGTTGCCGGTGCCGGAAGAGCGCTCCGCCGCCTTTTGGCGGGAATTTAGGAAGCGGGACGACCCTGTCCGCACCTGCCTGGCGCACAGGTTCCTGCCGACCTGTCGTCATGCACTTGACACCACCTGTTCCGCCGTCGCCGAATGATCGAATGGCCCTGATGCACGGAAGACTGCTGGCCGTCAGCGACTTGCACGTCGCCTACCAAGAGAACCGGGACATCACCGCCGGGCTGCGCCCGACCGCCCCCGGCGACTGGCTGATCGTCGCCGGCGACGTCGGCGAGCGCGTCGCCGACGTCGAGTGGGCCCTCGGGCTGCTCAGCGAGCGGTTCGCCAAGGTCGTCTGGGTGCCGGGCAACCACGAGCTGTGGACCCACCCGGACGACCCGGTCACCCTGCGCGGCGAGGAGCGCTACCGGCGGCTGGTCGGGATATGCCGCGACCTGGGCGTGGTGACCCCCGAGGACCCCTATCCCGTCTGGCGCGGCGAGGGCGGCCCGGTCACGGTCGCGCCGCTGTTCGTGCTCTACGACTACTCCTTCCGCATGCCCGGGGTGGCCACGAAGGAGGAGTCGCTGCGCCTGGCCCACGAAGCCGGCGTCGTCTGCACCGACGAGTTCTTCCTGCACCCCGACCCGCACGGCTCCCGGGACGCCTGGTGCCGGGAGCGGGTCGCCCGCACCGAGCAGCGGCTCGCGGCCGTCGACCCGGCGTACCCCACGGTGCTGGTCAACCACTGGCCGCTGGTGCGCCAGCCGACGGACATCCTGCGCTACCCGGAGTTCGCGCAGTGGTGCGGCACGACGCTCACCGCCGACTGGCACCGCCGCTTCCGCGCCGCGGCCGTCGTCTACGGCCACCTGCACATCCCCCGCGTCACCTGGTACGACGGGGTCAGGTTCACCGAGGTGTCGATCGGCTACCCGCGGGAGTGGAAGCGCCGCCCGCCGCGCGAGCCGCTGCGTACAG
>NZ_BAAAPF010000683.1:0-1188 GCF_039531005.1 Streptomyces synnematoformans | reverse complement strand
GATGACGTTCGTGAACTCCGTCTCGATCCACCGGGTGTGGACGCTGAACGGTTCGTCCCACGCGGCCGGTGCGAAGGCCGGGTCCCGTACCACGGCGCGGTGGAACGGCAGGGCCGTGGCCATCCCGGAGACCGTGAACTCCTCCAGCGCGCGTGCCGCGCGCTGCAGCGCCTGCTGCCGGGTGGCGCCGGTGACGATCAGCTTGGCCAGCAGCGAGTCCCACGCCGGGCCGATCACACTGCCCGACTCCACCCCCGCGTCCAGCCGCACACCCGGCCCGGCCGGCGGCTCGAAGGCCGTCACCGTGCCCGGCGCCGGCAGGAAGTCACGCCCGGGATCCTCACCGTTGATACGGAACTCCACCGAGTGCCCGCGCACCGGCGGGTCGCCATACCCCAGCTCCTCACCGTCGGCGATCCGGAACATCTCCCGCACCAGGTCGATACCCGAGACCTCCTCGGTCACCGGATGCTCCACCTGCAACCGGGTGTTGACCTCCAGAAACGAGATCGTCCCGTCCCGGCCCACCAGGAACTCGCACGTACCCGCGCCCTCGTAGCCCGCCTCCCGCAAGATGGCCTTCGACGCCCGGTACAGCTCGGCGTTCTGCTGCGGCGACAAAAACGGCGCCGGCGCCTCCTCCACCAGCTTCTGGTGGCGCCGCTGCAGCGAGCAGTCCCGGGTGGAGACCACCACCACGTTCCCGTGCCTGTCCGCCAGACACTGCGTCTCCACATGCCGCGGCCGGTCCAGATACCGCTCCACGAAACACTCACCACGGCCGAACGCCGCGATCGCCTCACGCACCGCCGACTCGTACAGCTCGGGGACCTCTTCGAGGCTACGGGCCACCTTCAGCCCGCGCCCCCCGCCGCCGAACGCCGCCTTGATCGCGATCGGCAGGCCGTGCGCCTGCGCAAACGCGGTCACCTCCGCGACGTCGGCCACCGGGTCCTTCGTACCGGCCACCAGCGGCGCCCCGGCACGCTGCGCGATGTGCCGGGCGGACACCTTGTCACCCAGCGCGCGGATCGCCTCAGGTGGCGGCCCGATCCAGGTCAGACCCGCGTCCAGGACCGCCCGGGCGAAACCGGCGTTCTCCGACAGGAAGCCGTACCCGGGATGGACCGCATCCGCACCCGAATCCCTGGCGGCCTGCAGCACCTTGCCGATGTCCAGGTAGCTCGT
>NZ_BAAAPF010000682.1:0-1191 GCF_039531005.1 Streptomyces synnematoformans | reverse complement strand
CGTACGCCTGGCCGGGCGCGGCGCCGGCGTCACCCCCGCCGCCGTCGCCCCCGCCGGCGGCGTACGGCGTCTCCGCGTCGAGCAGCTCCACCGCCCGCCGGGCCAGCAGCTCCAGCAGCGCCCCGGGCAGCCACGGCTTCAGCTGCGCCGCCTCCTCGGTCAGCGCCACCAGCTCCGCCACCTGCGGCCGGGCGCCCGGCTCCTTGGCGAGGCAGCGCTCGATCAGCGCACGCGACTCGCCCTCGATCCCCGACAGCTCCGGCTCCTCGGCGGCGATGCGGAACATCAGCGCGTGCGCGCCGCTGTCCTCCGTGCCGAACGGCATCCGCCCGGTCGCCGCGAACGCCAGCACCGTGCCCAGGCAGAACACGTCGCTCGCCGCCGTGACCCGCTCGCCGCGCACCTGCTCCGGCGACATGAAGCCGGGGGAGCCGATCACGGCGCCGGTGCGGGTGAGCCCGTCGCCGGCGGCCGTGACCGAGTCCAGCGCGCGGGCGATGCCGAAGTCGATGACGCGCGGCCCGTCGATGGTGATGAGGATGTTGGACGGCTTGAGGTCCCGGTGGACAAGACCGGCGGCGTGGATCGCCTGCAGCGCCCGGGCCAGCCCGCCGGCGAGCGCGCGCACGGAGGTGTCGGGCAGCGGGCCGTGGTCCCGGGCGATGACCTCGTGCAGGGAGGGCCCGGCGACGTACCCGGTGGCCACCCACGGCGTCGCCGCCTGCGTGTCGGCGTCGAGCACGGGCGCCGTCCACTCGCCGCCGACCCGCCGCGCGGCGGTGATCTCCTGCGTGAACCGGCGCCGGAACTCCGGCTGGCGGGCCAGCTCGGCCTTCACGAGCTTCACGGCGGCGGTCCGGCCACGGTCCGAGCGGGCGAGGTAGACGCGGCCCATGCCGCCCTCGCCGAGCCGTCCGAGCAGTTGGTACGAGCCGACACGGCGCGGATCGTCCGGTCCGAGGCTGTCCATGCCGCCCCCTTCCCCCCTCGTCGGGCGAGCTTGTCCGGTCTGGAGCAGCCGGTACGCGCGCCCCGTCCCGATCCCGCACCCCGTGGTCTACCCGGAGAGCGTAGGTGGTGGCGGGGGGTGGGGATCAGGGGGGCCGCGCCTTACGTTGCGGTGCTGTCACACCATCGTCGTGGAGGTGCGGGTCGGGACGTACAACGTGTGCGGGCACGGGTGTCTGCCGA
>NZ_BAAAPF010000681.1:0-1199 GCF_039531005.1 Streptomyces synnematoformans | reverse complement strand
GCCCCGCAACGCGGCCGGCGCGCCGCCCGGCGGCCCGGTCCCCGGTCCGCGTGCCCCGGCCGGGGGTGGCGCTGTTCGCCCTGGTCGCGGCGTTTACGCTGGTGCGGAACCTGCCGTTCGGCGCGGCCCTCGCCCCGTAGCGGGGACGGCGTCCGACTGATGGGATGGAGAAGGTCCGGATTCGGGGCTTCCGCCCGGTGCCGGATAGCATCGCAGATGCCCGAACAGCCGCCCGCCGGCGGCCGGCGCCCGGCGCCGGAGCCGGACCGGCGCCAGCAGAAAGGGGTCCGCTCGCGTGAGTGTGCTCGACGAGATCATTGACGGCGTGCGCGAGGACCTCGCCGAGCGGCAGGCCCGCGTCGGGCTCGACGAGCTGAAGGAGCGCGCGGCGAGGGCCCCCGAGGCGCGCGACGGGGTGGCTGCGCTGCGCGGCGACAGCGTCACCGTCGTCTGCGAGGTCAAGCGCTCCAGCCCCTCCAAGGGCGCGCTCGCGGCCATCGCCGACCCGGCCGCGCTCGCCGCGGACTACGAGGCCGGCGGGGCCGCCGTCATCAGCGTGCTGACCGAGCAGCGCCGCTTCGGCGGCTCGCTGGCCGACCTGGAGGCCGTACGGGCCAAGGTCGACCTGCCGGTGCTGCGCAAGGACTTCGTCGTCTCGTCGTACCAGCTGTGGGAGGCGCGGGCGTACGGCGCCGACATGGTGCTGCTCATCGTCGCCGCGCTGGACCAGGAGGCGCTGGTCTCGCTGGTGGAGCGGGCCGAGTCCATCGGGCTCACGCCGCTGGTCGAGGTGCACGACGAGGAGGAGACCGAGCGCGCGGTGGCCGCCGGGGCGAAGATCATCGGCGTGAACGCGCGCAACCTCAAGACGCTGGAGGTCGACCGCGGCAACTTCGGCCGGGTCGCACCGGAGATCCCCGACCGCATCGTCAAGATCGCCGAGTCCGGCGTGCGCGGCCCGCACGACCTCATCGCGTACGCGAACGACGGCGCCGACGCCGTGCTCGTCGGCGAGTCCCTGGTCACCGGCAAGGAGCCGCGCGCCGCCGTCGCCGACCTCGTCGCCGCCGACGCCCAGCCCGCGCTGCGCCACGGACGGGGCTGACCCCCGTGCCCCCGCCCCCGGACCACCCGCCCCCGCCCCGGGGGGCCGCCGCGGCCGGCGGTCGGCGTGCCGTGGCCCCCGGTGTCCCCCCAGC
>NZ_BAAAPF010000680.1:0-1201 GCF_039531005.1 Streptomyces synnematoformans | reverse complement strand
CCGGGCCGCCCGTCGGCGCCCGCGGGCACGGGCTGCGCGCCGACGGGCACGGCGATCGAGGCGCCGGGCCGTATGCCGGGGAGGCTGCCGCCGTAGGAGGCGCCGCCGGGCAGTGAGTCGGGGAGGGTGTGCTGCGGGGGGCCGGCCTCGGGCTCGGGCTCGGGCTCGGCGAAGCGGTAGGCGCCTGGTGCGGGACCGGGAGCGGCTCCGGCCCCGGAGACGCCGCGCTGCCGACTACCGGGATGCCCCCCGGCCCCACGGTAGCCACCGGGCCCGCGGGAACCGGCGCCACCGTACGAGCCGGCCCCGGGTGCGCCGGGGCCACCGGACTCCGCGGACGCGCCAGACCGCCCACCCGCACCGCCAGGCGGACCGGAACCACCGCGCGCACCCGAGCCCCCGGGCCCGCCGTACGCCCCGGGGCCACCGGGCCCCCGGGAACCGCCGTGGCCGGCGCCGCCGACCGCACCCGGACCACCCCGAGCAGCACCCGGGCGACCGGGCTCCGCGTACCCGCCGGACCCTCCGCCCGCAGCGGGCGACCGGGAGCCCCCGGGCCCACCCGGAACGCCGTGACCGGCACCCGGCCCACCAGACCGCCCACCGGACGCACCCGAGCCCCCGCCCTCGCCGTACGCCCCGGAGCCACCGGGCCCCCGGGAACCGCCGTGGCCGGCACCACCGCCCGCACCCGGACCGCCGCGGGCAACGCCGGAGCGGCCGTACGGGCCGGTCCCTTCCCCGGGCGCGGGTGCGCCGGAGCCGCCCTGCGTCCCCCCGCCCTGATACGCACCGGGCCCTCCAGTCGGGGGTGCACCGCCGCGACCGCCCCCGGGCGCGCTACCCGCTCCCCGGTACGAACCGGGCCCGCCCTGCTCGCGGGTCCCGCCCGACTCCGCGGGAGCGCCCTGCCCGGGAGCGCCGGAGGCGCCCGGACCGCCGCGGGCGGCCGGTGTCGCGGGGCCGTAGGGGTCCGCGGTGCCGTACTCGTCGTAGCCGTCGCCGCCCTCGTCCGTCGGCAGGTCGTCCCAGGGGGCACCCGCGTCCGGCGAACCAGCCGCCTGCGGGGCGGCCGGGTTGGCGGCGCCGCCCCGGGCCTGGCGGTTGCCGCCGATGTCGATGCGGTCGCTGTACACCGGGCCCGCCGCCCCGGCGGGCGGCCACGCGCCGCCCGGCCGCTCGGGCGGACCGGCCTCGGGCG
>NZ_BAAAPF010000679.1:0-1202 GCF_039531005.1 Streptomyces synnematoformans | reverse complement strand
GCACCTCGGCCCGTACCGCGGCGCGCACCCAGCCCGCGTCCACGGCCACCGCCGCGCCGTCCCGCTCCAGCAGCCGCAGCAGCACGCACTGCTCGACGTCCGCGGCCTCGACCCCGGCCGCGTACGCCCTGGCCGCCGCCGGCGCGCGCAGCAGCGGGCGCAGCGCGGCGGCCGGGCCGTGCTCGTCTGGATGCTCGGTGGCCACACCGGGAGCGACGGGCGCACCGGGGCCGCCGGTTGCCGGCGGCCCGCAGGATCACCCCTTCGAGAGGAAGTCGTCCCGGGCGAGGAGTCCGGTGTCGGGGTTGTCGGTGAAGACGCCGTCGATGCCCGTCTCGAAGTAGACCTGGAACGCGCCGAAGGCGTCGCCGTACTGCGCCGGGTCGTCACCCGTGCGGAAGTCCCGCGGCAGGAAGGCGTTCTCGTTGCGCATCGTGTACGGGTGCAGCACCAGCCCGGCGTCGTGCGCGTCGCGGACGAGGGTGGTGGGCTCCAGCAGCCGGCCGGCGGAGTCCTTCGGGATGACCAGGTCCAGGGTGGGGCCGATGCCCCGGGCGAAGCCCGCGATCCACGCCAGCCCCTCGGGCGTGACCAGGTCCGCGACGGTGCGCGGGTCGCCCGCCTCGACGAAGTCCCACGGCCGCGAGGAGGCACCGCCGAGCAGCACGACGACCGGGGAGTCGACGAGCCCCGCGAGCCGCTCGACGCTGGTGGGCTCGAACGACTGCAGGAAGACCGGCGAGTTGCGCCGGTCCCGGCCGTAGCGGCGCAGCAGCCGCGCCAGCGGCTTCTCCAGCTCCAGGCCGATCGAGCGGAAGTAGGTCGGGTGCTTCGTCTCCACGTGCAGCCACACCGGCCGCCCGGTGCCGCGCCGCTGCCGCTCCGCCCACCGCAGCACCTCTTCGAAGGTGGGCACCTCCCAGCGGCCGTCGTAGAGGGTGTTGCGCTGCCGCACGTCCGCGATGCGCTCCGTGGCGCGCAGCGTCTTCAGCTCGGCGAGGGTGAAGTCCTCGGTGAACCAGCCGGTGATCTGCCTGCCGTCGACCGTCCTGGTCGTCCTGCGGCCGGCGAACTCGGGGTGGTCGGCGACGTCGGTGGTGCCGCCGATCTCGTTCTCGTGGCGGCAGACGAGGTGGCCGTCCCTGGTCGGGACGAGGTCCTGCTCGATGACGTCGGCGCCCATGTCCAGCGCGAACTGGTAC
>NZ_BAAAPF010000678.1:0-1206 GCF_039531005.1 Streptomyces synnematoformans | reverse complement strand
GGCGACGGCCGGTCTGCGGGCATGGTCTCGGCATGAACGCTCAACGCGCGCCGGAGTTCCCCAGCCATCTCGCCCGCACCCGCAAGTTCACCCTCGGCCTGCCGCACGCCGTGACGGTCTCGCCCGACGGCGAGCGCGTGCTGTTCCTGCGCACCGGGAGCGCCACGGATCCCGTGGCCCGGCTGTGGCTGCACGAGGGGGGCGCGGAGCGGGAGCTGGCGGATCCGGCGGGGCTGGCGCGGGGCGGCCCGGAGCCGGCGGCGGAGCGGGTGCGCCGGGAGCGCTCGCGGACGCGGACGGCGGGCATCACCTCGTACGCCACGGACGACGCCGTGCGGCTCGCCGTCTTCGCGCTGGCCGGTGAGCTGTGGGCGGTACGGACCGACGGCTCGGCGCCGTTCCGGCTGCCCGCCGCGGGGCCCGCCGTCGATCCGCGCCCCTCCCCCGACGGGCGGTACGTCGCGTACGTCACGGCCGGGGCGCTGCACACCGTGTCCGTGGCCGGCGGGGACGACCGGCTGCTGGCCGCGCCGGAGGGGCCGGAGGTGACGTACGGGCTGCCCGAGCACGTGGCCGCCGAGTCGATGCACCGCCATCGCGGCCACTGGTGGGCGCCGGACGGCGGTGCGCTGCTCGTCGCGCGCGTGGACGAGTCCGGCGTGCGCCGCTGGCACCTCGCCGACCCCGCGGACCCGGCGGCCGAGCCCCGCGCGGTGCGCTACCCGGCCGCCGGCACGGCCAACGCGGACGTCTCCCTGTACGTGGTCACGCGGGACGGCCGGCGCACGGAGGTGCGCTGGGACCGGACGGCGTTCGAGTACCTGGCCACCGTCCGCTGGGACGCGCACGGCCCGCTCCTCGGGGTGCAGAGCCGCGACCAGCGCACGCTGCTCACGCTGGCGGCCGACCCGGACACCGGCGCCACCCGCGTGCTGGCCGAGACGCGCGACGCGCACTGGACCCGGCTGGTGCCGGGGACGCCAGCCAGGACCGCGTCCGGCGCGCTGCTGCAGGTCGCGAACGACACCGCCACGGACACGTACCGGCTCCTCCGCGACGGCGAGCCCGTCACGCCCGCCGGGCTGCAGGTGCGCGCGGTGCTCGGGGCCGCGGGCGAACGGGTGCTGTTCACGGCGGCCGAGGACCCGGCGGAGCGGCACGTGTGGTCGTACGAGCCGGGGCCGGGCTGCACCCGCCTGACCGACG
>NZ_BAAAPF010000677.1:0-1207 GCF_039531005.1 Streptomyces synnematoformans | reverse complement strand
CGCCGGCGTACGCGCCGGGGCCTTACGGCGCGCCGCCGCCGTACGGGGCTCCGCCGCAGGGCGCACCGGCCTACGGTGCTCCGCCCCACGGCGCGCCGCCCTACGGGGCTCCCCCGCAGGGGGTGCCGCAGTACGGGCCGGGGCCGCAGGGCGCGCCGCCGCAGGGGCCCGGACCGCGAGGGCCGCAGGATGCGCCCCGGGGCGGCGGGCAGGGCGGGAACGACGGCGGCCAGGGCAACGGCGGCCAGGGCGACGGCGATCAGGGCAACGGCCAGGGCGGGGGGCAGGGCAACGGGCAGAACGGCGGCCAGGACCAGCCGCCGCCCCCGTGGGGCAACCAGTGGAGCAGCCACCAGCCGCCCCCCGGGCAGGGCAGCTGGGGCGGCGGCGACCCCGGCCAGCCGGGCCCCGGCGGACCGGACGGCCCGCAGGGCCCCGAGTCCGGCCCCGGCGACTCCGGCGACGAGTCGGGCTCCGGCCGGAACAACGGCCGCAAGAACGGCCGCGGCAACGGCGACGGCCCCGGCGGCGGCCTGCGCTGGGACCCGACCGACCCGGTGCAGCGGCGGTCGCGGTACGCGCTGCTCGCCGGCATGTGGGGCTTCTTCTTCGCCCTGTTCAACTGGTGGCCGCTGGCGCTGCTCCTCGGCGCGCTCGCGCTCTACTGGGGCATCGACGCGCTGCGCGGCAAGTCCGGCGGGCAGAGCGGGGCCGCGGCGGGCAACGGCCGGGCGGGCGGCGGCACCGACGCCTTCGGCCAGCCCGCCAAGCGCCGGTCGGGCGGACGTCCGCACACCACGGCGGCGATCACCGGCGTCGTGGCGGCGGGCATCACGCTGTCCATCGTGCTCGCCGGGTTCGCGGTGCAGATCGCGTACCAGGACTACTTCAACTGCCGCAGCGACGCGCTCACGGAGACGTCGAAGGAGAAGTGCAGCGACGAACTGCCCAAGCCGCTGCGGACGTTCTTCGAACGCGACTGACGGCGGCGCGGGGCGGCCGCGGCGCGGCGCGGCGTCCGGGGCCCTTCGGCCCGGACGACGCCGGCCCCCGGTCGTCGGTCGTCAGCCGCCGCCCTGGTCCTCCTCCCACTCCTCCGCCAGCCGCGAGCGCGGCTCCCACAGCGGCCACCCCTGCCGACCCCAGCGCCACCGCCGCCCCCGGGAGGGCGCCACGGTCGCCCGCCGCGGCGCGGGCGGCGGCGACG
>NZ_BAAAPF010000676.1:0-1226 GCF_039531005.1 Streptomyces synnematoformans | reverse complement strand
GCCGCGGGCCCCGTACCCGCGCCGCCCGCCGCAGCGCGAGGACGGCCGCCGCCCGGCGGGCCATGTCCGCGCGGCGGCCCCGGGCCCGGACTGCGCCGCCGCCGCGCCGGGTGCGGATGTGTCCGGCCGGGTCCGCTCCGGGTGCCGTGCGGGGTTCCGCGGAACCGGCCCTCTTTCCGGAGGTCGCGCATGAGTCTCGCCTCGCCCGGGTGGCTCGTCCTGCTCGCGCCGCTCGCCGCCCTCGTCGTCGTCTACGTCGTTACGCAGGCCCGGCGCAGCCGGTACGCCGTCCGGTTCACCAACGTCGACCTGCTCGACAAGGTCATGCCGCGCCGCCCCGGCTGGCGCCGGCACGTGCCGGCCACCGCGTTCTGCGCCATGGCCGGGCTGCTCATCGTCGGCTTCGCCCGGCCCACCGCCGAGACCGAGGTGCCGCGGGAGCGGGCGACGATCATGGTCGCGCTGGACGTGTCCGCCTCCATGCGGGCCACCGACGTGCGCCCGTCGCGGTTCACCGCCGCGCAGGACGCCGCCCAGGCGTTCGTCGGCGAGCTGCCGGAGCGGTTCAACGTCGGGCTCGTTACCTTCAGCGGCACCTCCGCCGTCGCCCTGCCTCCGACCACCGACCGCGAGGCCATGCGCCGCGCCCTCGACCGGCTGGACACCCGGCAGGGCACCGCGATCGGCGAGGCGGTGTTCTCGGCCGCCGAGGCGATCCGCACGCTGGACGCACAGGCCGAGCGCCGGCCGCCGCCCGCCCACGTCGTGCTGCTCTCCGACGGGCAGAACACCACCGGCCGCGCCACGGCCGCCGCCGCGGAGGAGGCGGCGGCCGCCGGGATCCCGGTGTCCACGATCGCGTACGGCACCGAGGACGGCACGATCGAGCTCGCCGGCGGGCAGAGCGTCCCCGTGCCGGTGGACGGGCCCGCGCTGGCGGAGCTGGCCGCCGCCACCGGCGGTGCGTTCCACGAGGCCGCCTCCGGCGCGGAGCTGGAGGCCGTGTACGAGGACATCGGCAGCTCCGTCGGCTACCGCACCGAGGAGCGCGAGGTCTGGCAGTGGTTCGTCGCCGGCGCGCTCGTCGCGGCGCTGCTGGCCGCGGCCACGTCCCTGCTGTGGTTCTCGCGCCTACCGTGAGGAGAACGTCCGTGCCCCACCCCCGTCCCGGCCTCGGCGAGCCCCGCGGCCCCGCGTTCACCGCCGGCGTCCGCCCCGCCGCGGAC
>NZ_BAAAPF010000675.1:0-1242 GCF_039531005.1 Streptomyces synnematoformans | reverse complement strand
CAGGGGGCCCGCCGCGACCGCCGCCGCCCGCACCGAACGCTGCGCCGTGTCCGGGCGGTTGGTGGGGGCCGTGCGGCGGCGGCTGGCGGAGAGCGGCGGGGAGCCGACGCCCGCCGGAGTGGGCGCCGCGCTGCGGCGGGAGGGGCGGCTCCTCGGCGACACCGAGGTGCTGGCCGTCGTGGGCGCGCTGCGCTCGGAGATGGTCGGCAGCGGGCCGCTGGAGCCGCTGCTGGCCCGGCCGGACGTCACCGACGTGCTCGTCACCGCGCCGGACGAGGTCTGGGTGGACACCGGGCGTGGGCTGGAGCGGGTCGGCGTGCGGTTCGCGGACGCCGGTGAGGTGCGGCGCCTTGCGCAGCGGCTCGCCGCCGTCGCCGGGCGGCGGCTCGACGACGCCCGCCCGTGGGTCGACGCCCGGCTGCCCGACGGCACGCGGCTGCACGCCGTT
This sequence comes from Streptomyces synnematoformans, assembly GCF_039531005.1. NCBI lineage: Bacteria > Bacillati > Actinomycetota > Actinomycetes > Kitasatosporales > Streptomycetaceae > Streptomyces > Streptomyces synnematoformans. The sequence goes on along the minus strand of NZ_BAAAPF010000675.1, from coordinate 794 downwards.
CTGCCGCCGGTGGCCGTGGGCTCGGCCTGCCTGTCGCTGCGGGTGGTGCGGCGGCGCGCGTTCAGCCTCCCGGAGCTGGCCGCCGCCGGCACGGTGCCGCCGGGCGGCGAGCGGCTGCTGCGCGGACTCCTCGACGCGCGGCTGTCGTTCCTCGTCAGCGGCGGTACGGGCAGTGGGAAGACGACGTTGCTGAGCGCGTTGCTGTCGCTGGTGCGGCGGGACGAGCGGATCGTGCTGGCGGAGGAGTCGGCCGAGCTGCGGCCGGACCACCCCCATGTCGTACGGCTCGAAGCCCGCCCCGCGAACCAGGAGGGCGTCGGCGAGGTGACGCTGCAGGACCTCGTGCGGCAGGCGCTGCGGATGCGCCCCGACCGGCTGGTCGTGGGCGAGGTACGGGGCCGCGAGGTCGTCGATCTGCTGGCCGCCCTGAACACGGGGCACGAAGGCGGCTCCGGGACGGTCCACGCCAACGCGGCGGGCGACGTGCCCGCGCGCCTGGAGGCGCTGGGCGCGGTCGCGGGCCTGGACCGGCCCGCCCTGCACAGCCAGCTGGCGGCGGCGGTGTCGGTGCTGCTGCACCTGGTCCGCGACCGGCGGGGGCGGCGGCGCATCGCGGAGGTGCACGTGCTGGAACGCGACGGGGCCGGCCTGGTGACGGCGGTGCCCGCGGCGGTGTGGGCGGCCGGGGGGTTCGCGCGGCGGGACGGGTGGCCGCGGCTGGAGCGGCTGCTGGAGCGGGGCGGGAGAGCTGGGCGCGGTAGACGGCGGCGAGCGCGGGGAAGAACGGGACCCGG
>NZ_BAAAPF010000674.1:0-1244 GCF_039531005.1 Streptomyces synnematoformans | reverse complement strand
GGCACCGGCCGCCCCCAGATCGCCACACACGGCACAGGCCGCGACGTTCGCGGTCGGCGTGCGCCGGTACGACTGGACCCGCGGCAGCCGCCCGTGCACCACCTACGTCTACTACCCCGCCACCGGCACACCCGGCGGCAACCCGGTGACGAACGCCCCGGTCGCCGACGGCGTCTTCCCCGTCTACAACTACACCCACGGCTGGGGCTCCAGCCCGCAGAACTCCCTGTTCTTCATCCGGCCGCTGGCCGCCGCGGGCTTCATCGTCCCCGCCCCGCACTTCAACTTCGGCGGCGCCGGCGACGTCTACAGCGGCGAACCGTCGAAGGACGTCTCGCAGATCCTCACCAACACCCTCAACCTCAACACGAGCGGACCGCTCGCCGGGCACATCAACACCGACATCGGCCTCGGCGTCTCAGGCCACTCCCTCGGCGGCATGACCACCCACGGCCTGCTCACCGCCTGGCCCGACAGCCGCATCATCTCGGCCAACCCGCAGTCGTGCGAGGACATGGGTACCCCCGCCTCCTCGATCACAGCCAAGGTCGTATTCGTCCACGGCGACCGTGACGACCTCACGCGGTACGACTCGGCCCGGCAGGCCTACAACGAGCTGACCTGGCCCAAGGCATTCCTCACCTTCCTCGGCGGCAGCCACACCAGCTTCTGGGGCGACGACCGCTTCCCGAACACCGTCGTCGACTGGGCGCGCTGGAGCATGAACGGCGACACCGCCGCCCGCGACCGCCTCCCGCAAGATGCGGCCGGGAGCGACACCAGGTGGGAAGCCGATCTGGACGAAGGGCCCTCCGAGCCCACCGGGCTCTACCGCCTGACCGCCCAGCACAGCGGCAAACTCGCCGACATCGACGCCCGATCGGCGGCGGCCGGGGCCCTGCTCCTCCAGTGGCCGGCCACCGGAGCGACCAACCAGCAGTTCGAGTTCATCGACACCGGCGACGACCACTACCGGATCAGAGCCCGCCACTCCAACCTCGTCCTGCAGGTGGCGAACAACAACACCGGCGCCGACATCACCCAACAACCCGAATCAGACGCCACAACCCAGCAATGGCGCATCGTCGACCACGGCGGCAGCATCAGCCTCATCAACCGATCCTCCGGCCTGGCCATGGACGTCTGGGAACACTCCACCGCCGACGGCGCCCGCATCTCCCAATGGACCTACGACGGCAGCGCCAACCAACGCTTCACCCGCCAGAGCGTCTGACGTGCGGCGG
>NZ_BAAAPF010000673.1:0-1248 GCF_039531005.1 Streptomyces synnematoformans | reverse complement strand
GCCGCCCCCGGCGCCGCCGCCCGCCGCACCGCCGCCAGCGCCGCCGCCGCCCTTCCGCGTACCGGACTGCCGCTGCTCCGCCTCGTCCTGGTCCTCCGGCGACTCGAACAGCTCCGGCACCTCGATGCCCCCGGTGAACCCCGGCACCTGGTCGGCGCCGCCCGCGCCGGGCAACGGGCCGCCGAACGGCGCGGGTTCCACGCGCCACCAGTCGGGGTCGGCGGCGTGCGTGCGGTCGAACTCGTCCTCGCCGGCGAGGTGCGGCGGGGAGGCGGCGGTGGGGGGCGGCTCCACGGGCGGGGTGAAGTCGTCGGGCGCGGGCGCCGGTTGGGGTACGGGGAATTCGGGCCCGGCGCCGCAGCGCCGGCCCGCAGCCCCGCCGCCCGCGGCCCGCCTGCCCTTCGTCCAGCCGCCCGGGCCGGAGCCGGAGCCCGGGCCGGATCCCGTACGCGGACGGGGCAGCCGGCCCAGCCACTTCTCGGACCCGCCCACGCGCGGCCGCGGCAGCCGCGACGCCAGCCCGCCGCCCCCGGCCGGCGGCTCCCCGGGCTGCACGGCGATCTCCGGCACGGCGGAGTCGGTGTCCCGCTTGGCGGACTCGACGATGTCCCCGGGGCTGCCGAACCGGGCGAGCACCTGCTTCACCGCGGCCACGCTGTGCGCGCCCTCGGCGGCGCGCACCTTGTCGATGCCGGCCCGCAGTTCGTTGACCAGCCGCATGCGCTGCCCCGAGGGCAGGGCGCGCTGCTGTGCGATGTCGCCGACGCGGCTCAGGTAGTCGTATACGAGCTGGTCGCTCTCGATGCCCACCGAATCCCCTAGGGCCGTGCGCTGTTGACCTCTCGACGGTACCGCGCCCGCGGGCCCCCTTCGCCCCCGCACGCGCGGTCCCGCGGGTGCCCGCGGGTGCGGGGGAGCGAGTGTGCCGCGCGAACGTCACGGGGGACCGAATACGCTGCGGCGACCGATACCCCCCGCGACAAGGAGCCTTCGTGGACCGCCTGGATCCCCCGGCCGCTGCGGCCGACCCGACCGCCCGGCTGCGCACCGCCGCACTCGACGCCTGGGCGGCGTCGGCCGCCCGCTTCCGGGAGGACGCCAACGCCGAGGAGGACCTCGCCCTCGGCGGCTACCGCGACCGGCTGGTGGTCGAACTGGCCCAGAACGCCGCGGACGCGCCCGCCCGCGCGGGCGTCGCGGGACGGCTGCGGTTGACGCTGGCACCGGACACCTCCGGCGGGAGCGGGG
>NZ_BAAAPF010000672.1:0-1249 GCF_039531005.1 Streptomyces synnematoformans | reverse complement strand
GCCGCCGCCGGGCAGCGGGGCGATCTTGTCGACGTAGCCCTCGTTCTGCTCCAGCAGCCGGGTCTTGCCCACCCCGGCCTCGCCGCCCACCAGCACGGCCTGCGGCGCGCCGGCACCGGCGCGCTCCAGCGCGGCGCCGAGGGCGCGCAGCTCGGCGGACCGGCCGACGAGCACGGGGCTCACGCACGAGATCGTCACAGATGTGAGCATCGCACAGCGCTACGACACGGGGGCAGCCCCGCGGCGCCGCGGCCCCGGTCGGCCGGGGCGGGGGACCGGAACAGGGCGGGGGCGGGGGCGCAGACGACGAGAGCGCCCGACCCGCTGTGCGCGGGTGGGCGCTCCGAAGGTCCCGGTCCGGCGGGGGCCGGAGTCCGGTCCGGGCGGCGGCCGCTCAGGAGGGCAGCGGCCGGCCGCCCGGGGTTCTCAGGTCCTTCAGGCGGGGTCTCGGCGCCCCGCCGCCCGGGCCGCACTCTGCTCCGCCGCACGGTCGGCCGCCTCACGCGGCCTTCACCCAGCGGGCCAGCACGCGCGCCCGGCGGGCTTCGCGGCGCTGCTCCCGGCGGGCGGCGGTGGCCTCGCGGGCGAGCCGGTACTGCGCTGCCTCGCGGCGCAGGTCGGCGGAGCGGGACTCGTGCATCTGGTACGCGAACATCTCGTTCTCCCTGGCGTTTCGGCTGGTCTCCTGCTGTCGTGACTCCAGCTTCGTCGCCAAGGGGGGTCCGCCACATCGGGAGACTTCCGCATCTCCGGGCCCCCGTCGCCTTACCCGGGGCCGCTGTCCGCCCGTATATGCCTAAGGCCCCCGCGGATGTGCGGCCGCGGGGGCCTTAGACGTGCTTACGCGGGCTTAGCCGCCCTGCTCAGGCGCGCTCAGGCCGGCTCAGGCCCGCCCCGGCCAGCCCGCCTCGGCGTCTTCGAAGAGGCGCAGGCGGTGTGCGGTGGCGGCGGCCTCGCCGCGGCCGGAGACGCCCAGCTTGGCCATCAGGTTGGACACGTGCACGCTCGCCGTCTTCGGCGAGATGAACAGCTCCTCGGCGATCTGCCGGTTGCTGCGCCCCGCCGTCACCAGCTTCAGCACCTCCTGCTCCCGCGACGTCAGCCCCAGCGCCCGGACCGGGTCCGCCGGCGCCGGGTCGGGGCCGGCGCCCAGGGGCAGGCGGGCGCGGGAGGCGAGGGCGGTGACCGCCGTGCGCAGGGGGGTGGCGCCGGGGGCGACGGCCGTCGCGTGGGCGTCGGCGAGCAGGCT
>NZ_BAAAPF010000671.1:0-1251 GCF_039531005.1 Streptomyces synnematoformans | reverse complement strand
CGCACGGTCACTCGCCGCCGGGCGGCCGCCGGCAGCGCGGCGGCCCCGCCGGAGGGCCGCGCGGCCAGGGGCTCCGCTCGGCCCTCCGCGGCCGGTCCGCGCTCTGTCGCGGTCGCTGCGTGCTCCGCTGCGGCCGGCTCCCACTCCGGCACCGTCCGGCCGCGCTCCGTCTGCCGGCTTCGCCGCGACCGTGCCGGGTCCGTCGTCAACGCCACCCGCCCCCTCCCTTCGGCGCCGCGATCTGCGTCCCCGTACCCGCCATCGCCGCGGCGGCGCCCGTGAGGGGGACCGCCGTACCCGCGGACCACGTCGTCAGCGGGCGGAAGCCCGCGTGGCCGAACTCGCCGAAGACGGTGACCGGACCGCCGCCGGAGACCGCGAGCAACTGCCACCCGCCCGGGCCGCGCGTCGCGGCCGGGTGGAGCGGCAGCGCGCGGTCGCCGCCGCGCTCGGCCAGCTGCCAGCCCTCGTCCCCCTCTTCCGGCACCGGGACCACGTCCGTGAGGACCACCGGTATCCCCTCCAGCCACGGGTCCGCCGCCAGCGCCGCCCCGTACGCCGCGACCGCCTCCGCGATCCCTGCCCCCGGCGGAACGGCGCTCTCCGCGCCGCCGCCCTCGCCCCCGGCCGGGGACCGCGGGCCCGCGTGGACCGTGCCCAGGACCGCGCGCAGCGGGTACGCGCCCGGGTAGTACGCCAGCTCCGCGTCCAGCACCAGCCCCGTGGGCAGCGACTGCTCGGGCACCCGGCCCGCCGCCCCGTACGCCAGCAGCAGCGCCGTCCGCTGCGAGCGCGCGCCGTGCAGCCAGATGCGGCGCGTGACCAACTTGCCGTCGTCGGCGTCCTCCTGGGCCAGCACCAGCCAGCTGTCCCGGAGGGTGCCGCCGCGCAGCAGCCCCGCGGCGTCGACCGTGAGGCCCACCCGCGCCCGGACCGTCGCCGCCAGCGGCCCCGGCAGCTCGTCCAGCCGGAGAAAGCCCTGGTCCAGCAGATGTATCAGGCTGCACTCGGCGAGCAGCCGCGCGGGCCAGCCGGGGCCCGAGGCCGGCAGCGACCCCAACTCGCGCACCCGCGCCGCGAGCCCGGGCGCCTGCGCGTCGACCATGCGCGCCGCCGTCTCCTCCCACACCGCGCCCCGCGGCGCCGTCGCCAGCCCGTCCCGCAGCAGGTCCGTCAGCCGCTGCTCCAACTCCGTGGCCCCCGCGGCGACCCGCTGCCGCCGCTGCTCCGCCCGGCGCCGGGCCGCGGCCT
>NZ_BAAAPF010000670.1:0-1260 GCF_039531005.1 Streptomyces synnematoformans | reverse complement strand
TCCGCACCCACCCCTGGCTCGCCGACCACGCCGTCTCCGGCACCGTCCTCCTCCCGGGGACCGCGTTCCTCGAACTCGCCCTGCACGCCGGCCGGCACGTCGACTGCGCGCACCTGGACGAACTCGCCCTGGAAGCCCCGCTCCTCCTGCCGGACGACGACGCCGTCGACCTCCAGGTGACCGTCAGCGGCGGGGGCGACGGCGGTCGGCGGACCGTGGTCGTCTACGCGCGGCCGCACGGCGACGCGGCGGGCGAGCCGTGGTCGCGGCACGCCACCGCCACCGTCCAGCCGCACTCCCCGCAGCCCCCGCCGCCCGCCGCCGAGCCCCCCGCCGACACCCCCGTCTGGCCGCCCCCGGACGCGACCCCTCTCCCCCTCACCTCCCTCTACGCGCACCTCGACGGCACGGGCCTCACCTACGGCCCCGCCTTCCAGGGGCTACGCGCCGCCTGGCGCCACGGCGGCGACATCCTCGCCGAAGTCACCCTCCCCGACCACGCCGGCGACGCCGCGCCGTTCACCGTGCACCCGGCCCTCCTCGACGCCGCCCTGCACGCCATCGGTCTCGTGGACGACGCCCCCGACGGCCGGGACGGCGCCCCCCGCCTGCCCTTCACCTGGCAGGGCGTCCAGCTCCACGCCGCCACCACCTCCACGGGCTCCGCCACCCTCCGTGCCCGCCTCACCCGCACCGGCCCCGACACGGTCGCCGTGGAGGCCGCGTACGCGGACGGCGCCCCGGCCGTCTCCGTGGCCGAACTCGCCCTGCGCCCGCTGCCCGCGGCCGAGTTGCGCACCCGGGCCGACTCGCTCTACCACGTCGAATGGTCGGCCCTCCCGAGCCGTCTCACCGCCCCGACCGGCGGCGACGCCCCCGCCCTCCTCGTCGTGGAAGACGCCCCCGACAACCCCGACAACCCCGACACCCCGGACCCCACCGACACCCCCGCCGCCGCCCGCGCCGTCCTGCTCCGCACCCTGAGCGCCCTCCAGTCCTGGCTGGCCGACGAGCAGAACGCCGACCGCCGCCTCGCCGTCGTCACCCGCAACGCCGTCGCCCTCGGCGACGAGTCGCCGAACCTCCGCCACGCGCCGGTCTGGGGCCTCGTACGGTCCGCGCAGGAGGAACACCCCGATCGCCTCGTGCTGGTCGACACCGACGACCGCGAGGAGTCACAGCGCGCCCTGCCCGCCGCCGCGGCCGCCGGCGAACCCCAACTCGCCCTCCGCGGCGGCGCGCCGAGCGTCCCCCGTCTCG
>NZ_BAAAPF010000669.1:0-1287 GCF_039531005.1 Streptomyces synnematoformans | reverse complement strand
AGCGCGTCCGCCAGCATCCGTGCCTGCCGCCGGCCGCGGGCGTCGCCGGAGGCGACGGGCACGGCCGGGTTCTCGTAGAACTCCCGCAGCGAGGATGGCGCTTCGGCGGCGTCCCGCGCGCCGGGCCGGCTCATGCGGGGTCCCCGCACGTCGCGCCGCCGCGGGGCCGCCGCGCCCGCGGGGCCGGGTGGGCGCCGTACCGCCTCCGGTGGGCCCCTGTGCGAGGGTCCGTCGTCGATCTCGCGGTGTTCGCCCGGAGGGCCGGTGGCGCCGGGGGCGCGCCCACGCCCTCCGGGCGTAGGGGGAGTCTGGTGCGTGCGATCGCGAGGCGGGGGGGCGTCCGCCAACGCGGCCGGGGAGACCGGCCGCAGACGGGAGACTGACGACACGCCCCGGGTCCGGCCGCCGGGCCGGGACGCGTACGGTGCCCGCGCGGGCGCGTTGCGGGGCTCATCGCGGCTCGTCCGCGCAGGCCGCGAGGCCCTGCTGCAGCAGCTCGCCGATGCGGACGGCGGCCTCGTGGTCGAGGAGGGCGCGGGAGTAGCGGACGGCCAGGTGCAGCCGGCCCGCGGTGGAGGCCGCGGTGATCGCCAGCCCGCGCGGCATGCGCGCGGGGGCCGAGACCCACACGGCGGTGGGGCGGCCGGCGGCGCCGAAGTCGAGCGGGTAGACGATCCGGCCGAGGTTGGACAGCAGGGTCGTCGACATCAGCGGCGCGGCGGTCCGGCGCAGCGTACGGGCCAGCACGCCGCGTACGCCCACCGGCAGCACCGGCGCGGTGAGCAGCACGCCGGACAGGCCCAGCGGGCGGCTCGGCACGGACTTCAGCGCGTGCGTACGGGCCATGGTCGCGCGCAGCAGCCGCTCCACCGCCGCCCGGTCCGGCGCCGCGCCGCCGGTCAGCGCCGCCGCGTCGGCCTGCTCCTCCGGGCCGAAGCCGACCTCGGTCAGCCGGGTGCCGTTACCGATCGGCATGTCCGCGGACTCCCGCGGGCGGTTGTCGACCGGCATGGTGATGCGCACCGGGCCGCTGCGCTGCCCGTGCTCGCGGTTCCAGCGCGCCGCCGTCAGGCAGGTGGCGACGAGGAGCTGGTCGTTGACGGTGGCGCCGTAGGAGGTGCGGCGCGGCGCGGGCAGGTCGAGCAGGTGCAGGCCGTTGCCGGTGCCGGGAGCGCCGGAGGACGACGTGTCGCCGGCGATGCGGGCGGGGCGGGTCGGCCCGGTGCGCCCGCCGGCAGCTGGCGGGGGCGGGGTCGGGGCCGGGGGAGCGGGCGCGGCCGCCGGGCG
>NZ_BAAAPF010000668.1:0-1291 GCF_039531005.1 Streptomyces synnematoformans | reverse complement strand
CGTCGGATGCGGCGCAGTCAGGAAGAGCAGCGGGTGCGGCTGCGCGCGGCACGGCGGAACCGGCCGGAGACGGGCCGCCGGGAGCGGGCGAAGTCCGGGGAGCGGCGGGGGCTCCGCCGCGGGCTGTGGCGGAGCCGGCGGGGGCGAGCGCGGGTCCGGTTCTCGCGGCCCGGGTGCCGGGCGGCGTGGGGGTGGAGCCCTTCGGGTACGAGACGGAGTCGTCCGGTGTGGGCCTGGGCGCGGCGGGTTCGCCTGGGCGTGCCTCCGTGCCCGGCGGGTCCGGGGCGGCGGAGCCGCCGAGCGCGGGTGCGGGTGGGTGCGCCGCGGCGGCGGTGCCGGGTGGGGCGGGGGTGGAGCCCTTCGGGTACGAGACGGAGTCGTTCGGCGTGGGCCCGGGTGCGGCGGGTTCGCCCGGGTTTGCCTCCGCGCCCGGCTGGTCCGGGGCGGCGGAGCCGCCGGGCACGGACGCGGGCGCGTCCGGCGCCGTGGCGGTGCCGGGCGGGGACGGGACGGGGTCCGCACGGTACGACGTGACGTCGTCCGGCGTGAGCCCCGGTTCCGTAGCGCCCCCGCACCGCGCCCCGGCGCCCGGCGTGCCCGGGGGGCCGGGGTCCCGGAGCACCGGCCCCGCCCCGGCGGCGCAGAGCATCGCCCCCGCGGCGCAGAGCATCGACCCCGCGGCGTCGGGCGCGCGGCGGGGGGAGGTGTTCGAGGCGTACCTCGCGCTCGTGTGCCTGCGCATCGCCACCCGGCTCGCCCGCGAGGCCGGCCCCGGCGGCCCCCACGGGGCCGCCGTCGGGCGGCTCGCGGCGCACGTGGCAGGGCGGGTGCACGAGGCGGCGCGGCGGTGTCTGGGGCCGGGGCAGGGGGAGCTGGAGCGGGCGGCGTTCGAGGAGCTGTTCCCCTGGCGGGTGCCGGACCACGTCGCGGGCCTCATCGGGTGGGCCTCCGCGGTGCTCGCCGAAGGGCTGCTCGTGCCCGCCGGCGCCGGCTACCGCTTCGCGCACGAGGAGTTCGCCGACTGGCTGCAGGGCGCGCACCTCGACGTCGACGCCGCCCTCGCCGTGCTCGTCCACCGGACGTCCGAGCGCTGGCGCCCGGTCGACCTGCCGCCCGCTGCGGACGGCGGCGCCGGGCGCCGCGCGCTGCCCGTGCCGCCGCACCGGATCGGCGCGTGCGTCGAGGCGCTGCTCCTGCTGGAGCGCCGGCTCGGGCGCACGGAACTGGCCCACCGGCTGACGGACCTGCTGGCGGCCGTCGACGGCGGCGCCACCCGCCGCACGGCGTTCCC
>NZ_BAAAPF010000667.1:0-1292 GCF_039531005.1 Streptomyces synnematoformans | reverse complement strand
CTCGTCCGACCGCGCGGCGTCCCGGCGCGCGGCCGGGCGCCGCCCGGGCCGCTCCGGGGGTCCCCGGCGCCCCCGGCCCTCCGGGCGCTGCCCCTCCCGACGCTCCGGGCGCTCGGGGCGTTCCCGGCCCTGCCGGCGCTGCGGGTCCTCCGGTCCCTCGAAGCCCTCCCGACCCTCCGGGCGCTGCCAGTCCTCCGGACCCTCCAAGCCCTCTGGGCGCTCGCGGCCGTCCAAGCCCTCCCGGCGCTTGCGACGCTGCCCGTTCTCCGGGCCCTCCAAGCCCGCCCGGCCCTCCCCGCGCTCCGAGCGCCCGCGGCGCTCCCGGCGCTCCCGGCGCTCCGGGCGCCGCTGGTCCTCCGGCCGCTCCACACGCCCCCGGCCCTCCCGGGGCGCGGGGGCTGCGGGCGGGGGTGGGTCGGCGAGGGTGAAGGCGTCGCCGTACTCGGCGGCCAGGCCGCCGCGTTCGTTCGCCAGCGCCAGCGCGTCCGCGAACTCGTCCCCGCGGCCCCCGGCCGCGCCGTCGCCGCCGCGCCCGGCGCCGGCTCCGGTGTCCGACCCGCGGGCGCGCCGCTCGTCCCGCCGACCAGACGTCATGTGTCCGCCCGGCCCTCCCCGGCCGCCTCCTGTGCCCACCGTTCGGTCAGCGCCGTGACCTTGCGGGCGGCCTCCGCGACCGCCTCCGGGCCGCCGCCGGCCCGCCCCGCCGCGTAGCCGACGAGGAACGTGGTCAACGGCGCCGCCGGGCGCGCCACTCCGTGCGCGGCGTCGCGCGCGAGGTCGAGCAGGACGCGGGTGTCGACCTCGGTGTCGAGGCCGAGTTCTTCCTTGACCGCTGCCAGCCATTCATCCAGCACGTGCCCATGCTCCCTGATCCGTTCCCTGGCCGTGGCCAGATCCTCCCAGGTGTCGCAGTCGAACGTCGCACCGGATGCCGAACGCGCGAGCCGCAGCTCCCCGGTGAGCAGCCGCAGCGGCAGCCCGGCGAGCGCGCCGTACTCCACGGCGAGCAGCGCTGTGCCGCGGCGCAGCGACTCGGCCCGGTAGGCCGCGACGAGCGGCTGGTCGCGGCCGGTGCCGTCCACGAACATCGCCCCGTCCACGCCGTCGCCGGCGGCCGCGAGGGTGTCGAGGAGGGTGCTGACGGTGGCGTCGTCCAGGAACGGCAGGTCCGCGGAGAGCAGGACGACGGTGTCGGCCGAGGTCAGCGGCAGCGCGGCGGCCAGCGCGGCGACGGGGCCGCGGGCGGGCGGCGCCTCGCGGGCCCACGTCACGGGGCGGGCCGTGGGGCGCCG
>NZ_BAAAPF010000666.1:0-1301 GCF_039531005.1 Streptomyces synnematoformans | reverse complement strand
GCGAGGACGCGCCGGCGGCTGCGCGGGCGGCGGGACGGCCGCCCGGGGCCGCGGGCGGCGCCGACGTCCCGGGGGCGGCGAGGATCGCCGGAGCCCGCGGAGTCGCCCTCCGGCGGGCCGGTCACGTCTGCGCCCATCCCTCACACTCACTCGGCCGGTGTCCACTCGTGCAGACGGCCGGGCACCCCCGAGGTCGTACGGCCCGCCGCATGCGCTCCATGGCATCACGAATGAGGCGCTACGCCCGATAACTTCCCCCGCGCGTCGCCCCGGCGGGCGGCGCGAGGGCTCTCTTCAGGAGAAACCGTCGCACGTGCCGCGAGGCCGCTACGCGACGCGCTCGTCGCCCCGGCGCTTGTCCTGCTCCGAGGCCGAGAGCCGGTCCAGGTACGGGCAGAGCACCACCGAGCCGCCGGCGGCCAGCGGCGCGTACAGACCGGCGGAGAGCCCTTCCCACGTGTCGTACCCGAGCGTCGACAGCGTGCGGGAGCCCGGCGCCAGCGCGCGCGACTCCGCGTCCGCGCGGGCGCGGGCGACCAGCTCGGCGGCGGTGAACTCGGCGCCCGCCACGGCGAGCGCCGGCGCGTCCGGGTCGGCGGGGGCGTACGGCTGGAAGCGGTCGCCCTGGCCCGGCACCTCCACGGCGTAGTCGAAGAAGCCGTCCGGCGGCTGGGGGAAGCGGGCGCCGAGCGGGCGCAGGCTGAGCGCGATCCGCTCGCCGGTGCAGGCGCGGGCCTGCGCCAGCGTCTCGGGGCCGCTGACGACGAGGTCCGCGGCGGCTGCGATGTTGGGAGAGGCAGGGTCGGCGGGCACCGCGGTGACGCCGGCCGCGCTGCACGCCAGCAGCCAGACGGCGGTCTGCCAGTGGGCGGGCAGGAGCAGCGCGAGCCGGTCGCCGGGCTCGGCGGCGAGGTCGCCCTGGAGGAGGTTCGCGGTCTTCGCGACCCAGTTGGCGAAGGTGGCGACGGACAGTTCGACGCGCTCGCCGGTGGTGTCGTCGTAGTACGTGACCAGCGGGCGCGCCGGGTCGGCGGCGAGGGCGGCGTCGAGCAGGGCGGCGGGGGTGGCGGCGGTGGGGTTCATCGCGGCCAGGTTACGCGGTCGGGTGCGGCGGTCGGCGGGGCGAGCCACCGGCCCCGGCCGCCGCCGTGGCTGACGGTGCCGGACGCTAGAGTCGGGCGTCATGCCCGCCGCCGCCCCCGACCACCGCGCCCGCACCCGGACCTGGGTGCCCCCCGGCCCGTACGACCTGGGACGCACCCTCGGCGTGCTGCGGCGCGGCCCCCGCGACCCGGCGTACC
>NZ_BAAAPF010000665.1:0-1322 GCF_039531005.1 Streptomyces synnematoformans | reverse complement strand
CATCCGGGCGCCCAGCGCCGGGTCGGCGTCCAGCCGCGCCAGCGCGGCCGCGTAGTCCGCCGGGTCGTGGCCCTCGACCAGATACCCCGTGACGCCGTCGCGCACCGCGACCGGCAGCCCGCCGACCGCCGCCGCCACCACCGGCGTCCCGCACGCCTGCGCCTCCAGCGCGACCAGCCCGAACGACTCGCTGTACGACGGCATCACCAGCACCGACGCCGCCCGGAACCAGCGCGCCAGCGACTCCTGCGCCACCGGCGGCGCAAACCGTACGACGTCGCCGATCCCCAGCCGTGCCGCCAGCTTCTGCAGCGCCTCCGGCTTGGCCAGCCCGCTGCCGCTCGGCCCGCCCACCACCGGCACCACCAGCCGCTCGCGCAGCGCCGGGTCCCGGTCGAGGAGCAGCGCCACGGCGCGCAGCAGCACGTCGGGGGCCTTGAGCGGCTGTATGCGGCCGGCGAACAGCGGCACGAAGGCGTCCCGCGGCAGCCCCAGCGCGGCGCGCGCCGCGGCGCGGGTCCCGCCGCCGGGGCCGCCGGGGCCATCGGGGCGGAAGACGTCGAGGTTCACGCCGGGGCGCACGACGGCGACGCGGGCGGGGTCGGCGTCGTAGTGGTGGAGCAGGTCGCGGGCCTCGTCGTCGGTGTTGGCGACGAGCCGGTCCGCGGCCCGGACGATCTGGCTCTCGCCGATGACGCGGGCGGGCGGCTCGGCGCTGTCGCCGGCGGCGAGGGCGGCGTTCTTGACCTTGGCCATGGTGTGCATGGCGTGCACCAGCGGCACGCCCCAGCGCTGGGCGGCGAGCCAGCCGACGTGGCCGGAGAGCCAGTAGTGGGAGTGGACGAGGTCGTAGTAGCCGGGGCGGTGGCTCGCCTCGGCCTGCATGACGCCGTGCGTGAACGCGCACAGCTGCGCGGGCAGATCCTCCTTGGCCAGCCCCTCGTACGGCCCGGCGGCCACGTGCCGGACGAGCACGCCGGGCGCCAGCTCGACGGCCGGCGGGAGGGCGGCGGAGGTGGCGCGGGTGAAGACCTCGACCTCGACGCCGATCTCGGCGAGCCGGCGCGCCAGCTCGACGATGTAGACGTTCATGCCGCCGGCGTCGCCGGTGCCGGGCTGGTGGAGGGGCGAGGTGTGCACGGAGAGCATGGCGACACGACGTGGCCGGCGGTGGCGCGCAAGCGCGCGGAGCCGGGACAGGTGGTGACTCACGGCCGCTTGTTCCTCCTCGGAATCGCCGTCATCCCCGCCGCGCTGAGGTGAACACCCGGGAGCGCCGGGTTCATTCCCGGCGGAAGGTGCGGCCCGGCCCGCCCGGCCGC
>NZ_BAAAPF010000664.1:0-1336 GCF_039531005.1 Streptomyces synnematoformans | reverse complement strand
CCGCGGGCGCCCGGCGCCGCGCCCTGGGTGCGGACCCGGCTGCGGGCCGCGCCCGCCGGCTCGCTCGCCCTCGCGCTGCTCCTCCTCGCCGCCGCCGTCCTCGCCGCCGCGTTCCCGCGCGGCGTGGACACGTACGAGGACCGCGAGGCCCGCCGGCTGATCGACGGCGCCACAGCGGCCGAGCGCAACGTGGCGCTGACCGTCCCGCCTGATCCCGAGGTGCTCTTCGAGGACCGGCTGGAGTCGATGTCCGCGCAGACCGTCGCGGCGTACGCGCGGCCGGTGCTGCGCGCGTTCCGCGACCCGCTGCGGGCGGAGACCGGCCAGGTCTCGTACGGGGTACGCACCCGGCCCGTGCTGGTCGCGGACGACCCGTGGCTGCCGCGGACCGACGGGCAGCGGCCCGAGCTGCAGCTCGACGCCCGCGCGGGCGTCGGCGAGCGCGCCCGCGTCGTCGACGGCAGGCTGCCGAAGCCGACGCCGTACGGGGCCGCGGGCCCACCGGGCACACCGGGCTCACCCGCCAAGCCGAGCGGCGCCGGGGCCCGCGCGGACGAGGTCGTCCTGGAGGCTGCCGTCACCGCCGCCACCGCCCGCGAGCTGGGCATCCGCGTCGGCTCCCGCATCCACCTCCCGCGGGCCGGCGGCACGCTCGTCGGCCACGTCACCGGCATCGTGGCGCCCAAGGCGCCGCGCAGCGACTACTGGTCCGTCGACCCGCTCCTGCGCGCCCCCCAGCTGCGCCAGAAGCCGTCCGCGACGGAGCCGCGGCGCTACTGGGCCGCCGCCCTCCTCCTCCACCCCGACAGCGGCCCCGCCCTCTACGCCGGTACGGGGTCCTTCGACCTCGCCGGCGAGGACCCCGCCACCGGCCCGTACTGGAACGTGCCCGTCGCCGGCGGCGCCCTCAGCGGGCGCGACGTGCCCGCCGTGCTCGACGCGCTGTCGTCGCTGCAGGAGGGCCCCGCGTACCAGCGCCTCACCGAGCGGCTGGGCACCAACCTCGGCGGCGCCGCCGGCTCCGCCGGGCTGCTCGGCGGCTACACCGGGCTGCGCGACGCCGTCACGCCCGTCGTCGCCGTCGCCGCGTTCGGCGTCGGCGCCGTCGCCGCCGTGGTGCTGGGCATGAGCGGCGGCCTCGCCGTGTCCCGGCGCCGCGCCGAGCTGGCCCTGCTCCGCTCCCGCGGCGGCTCCCTGCGCGGCATCGCCGCCCGCCTCCTCGCCGAGAACGCCGCCGTCGTGCTGCCCGCCGCCGCGGCCGGCTACGGCCTAGCCGCGCTGCTGCTGCTCGCCGAGCGGCCCGGGCCCGCGCTGCTCGCGGCGGGTGCGGCGGGGG
>NZ_BAAAPF010000663.1:0-1338 GCF_039531005.1 Streptomyces synnematoformans | reverse complement strand
CGACTGACAGTGAGGATGTGGCGTGGTGACGCTGCGGGTGGGTCTGACCCTCCGACTGACTGACGTCTCGACTGTCCTGTTTGGGATTTGTCGGCCCGCCGGGCGTCGCTCTGCACGCGGCCGGACGGGTGTTTGTGACCTTATAGGAGCTTGGTCCAGAAGCCCCGTCACTGTCTTGTCCACCCGCCCGACCGGCGCGTGCCGGCCTCGGAACGGACACGCCACAAGGACGGACATGACCAGCATGACGCACGACGGCCCGCAGATCACCGGCGGAGTCGACACCCATGGCCTGACCCACCACGCTGCCGTGATCGACACGGTCGGCCGCCACCTGGCCGACCGGGAGTTTCCCGCCACCATCCGGGGCTACCGTGACCTGCTGGCCTGGATGCGCTCGCACGGCACGCTCGTGGCGGTCGGGGTGGAGGGCACCGGCGCCTACGGAGCTGAACTCGCGCGGGTGCTGACCGCCGCCGGTGTCACGGTCGTCGACGTGGACCGGCCGGACCGCAAGACGCGGCGCATGAAGGGTAAGTCCGACCCGATCGACGCCTACGCCGCCGCGACGGCTGTGCTGTCCGGGCGGGCCACCGGCATCCCCAAGAGCCGGGACGGCGTCGTCGAGGCGGTCCGCGTCCTGCGGATCGCCCGACGCAGCGCCGTCAAGGCCCGCACCCAGGCGATGAACCAGATCCGCGGCCTGCTCGTCTCGGCCCCCGCGATGCTGCGCGAGCACGTCGCCGGAATCGACCGGGCCGCGCTGATACGCGCCCTGGCCCGACTGCGGCCCGGCGGCGATCTGTCCCGCCCGCTGGCGGCGACCCGGGCCTCGCTACGGCGGCTCGCCCGACGCCACCAGGCCCTGGACGAGGAGATCGCCGAGCTGGACGCCGAGATCGGCCCACTGGTCAAGCAGGCCGCCCCCACGCTGCTGGAGCTGTTCGGTGTCGGTCCCGAGACTGCCGGCCAGCTCCTGGCCTCGGCCGGGGACAACCCCGAGCGGATGCGGTCCGAGGGCGCGTTCGCGCACCTGGCCGGGGTCGCACCCATCCCCGCCTCCTCCGGCCGCACCCACCGCCACCGCCTCAACCGCGGCGGTGACCGGGCCGCGAACAACGCCCTGCACACCATCGTGCTCACCCGCATGCGCTTCGACGCACGCACCCGCGCCTACGTCGAACGCCGCACCAAGGAAGGGCTGTCCAAGAAGGACATCATGCGCTGCCTCAAGCGATTCGCCGCCCGCGACGTCTACCGCGCACTGACCAGCACACCAACCGAACGAATCACTCAAACCGGCATAGCTCCAGCAGCTTGACAGCCATAGGAGCATCC
>NZ_BAAAPF010000662.1:0-1366 GCF_039531005.1 Streptomyces synnematoformans | reverse complement strand
AGCAGCTCCGCCACGCGCGCGCCCCGCACCGCCGGGTGCGCGCCCGGCGCCCGGCAGGCCCGCTCCAGGATCCGCACCGCCGGCTCCGAGCGCAGCGCCCGCCCCGGCCCGCCGGCGTCCCCGGCCAGCTCCGCGAGCCCGTACAGCCCGTAAGCGAAACGGTCCTGCCCGCTCGTCCGCCCGTCGGTCTCCGCGCCGTCCGGCACCGCCAGCGCGGTGGCCAGCTCCGTGAAGTGCTCGGCGAACCGGCGCCGGTCCGCGCGCCCGTAGCGGCCCTCGCCGGGCGCCGGGCGCCACAGCGGCGCGACGTGCACCGTGCGCACCTGTGGCGGCAGCGGCACGAGCCCGGCCGTCTCCTGCGCCGCATCGACCGCAAACGCGAAGACGTCGAACTCGTGGTGTGCAAGCCCGCGTACGAGCCGGTCGCACCACCCCGGCGACTCGTCCGCGGCAAACGGAAATCCGCCCTCCGCGAGAAGGCCGATGCGCAACGAGAACACCCCCGAACCTGCCGTGGCTCCGTCCAGTGGGAGGACGGTACGCACGGGGCGGGGTGGTGCGATGGACGGTTGTCCGTCGCACCACCGGAAGGGGTGAATACCCGTGACTATTCGGGGACTGGGGCGTTTTGTGCTCCCCCGCCGCGGCGCGGGGCCGCGGGGTCAGTCGCGCGGGTACGGCCAGGGGTTGGGCTTGCAGGTGGCGCCGTCCGTCGACAGGGACTTCGTCTGCTGCATCATCACCGGGGCGAGCGCGCCGTCGCGGGAGCAGCCGACGTGCCCCTTCCCGAGCCGGTGGCCGACCTCGTGGTTGATGAGCATCTCCCGGTACCCGCGGATGTCGTCGCCGTAGGTCTTCGAACCCCGCGCCCACCGGAAGCCGTTGATCATCACGCGCTCGGTCGCGGCGGAGTCGCAGGACACGTCCTGTTCGCCGGTGTCCAGACCGGACTTGGCGCACCACTCGTCGGTGGTGCCGGGGCTCGCCAGGGTGATGACGAAGTCCGACTCCTCGTCGGGGCGGACGCGCTCGAAGGTGCGCCCCCCCCGGCCGCCCCAACTGCGGTCGTCGTTGAGCGTCCTGTGCACGGCGGTCGCGAACAGCGCGCCGTCGAGCGGCAGCCCCTCCTCGACGTCCACCCGGTACCGCACGACCGCGCCGCGGCCGGGCGCCTTGTCGCCGCCGGGGACGGCGGTGAGCCTGCCGGAGCCGGTGAGGTCGCGGCTGAGGGGGTACGTGGTCGCCATCTTCTCGGCGTACGTGGCGGGGGCGGCCCGCGCGTCCCCGTCGCCGTCCGCGTCCCGGCCCGCCGGCTCGTCGCGGTCGCCGGAGCGGGAGGCGCCGTCGTCGGCGGCGGCGGGCTGCT
>NZ_BAAAPF010000661.1:0-1367 GCF_039531005.1 Streptomyces synnematoformans | reverse complement strand
CCGCCCGCCGCCGCGACGTGCGAAGCAGGGAGTAGCGATGAGCAGCTGAGGGAGCTGCCAACGCCGCGGCGGGACCGGCGGCGTGACCTGGAGGGGCCCGCGGGCGTTCTCAGGGCGGCGGCCGGCCGCCGCCCCCGTCCGTCCACGGCTTCCCGAGAGGACTGCCGCGTGTCTCCCATTTTTTGCCCTCCGCACCAGCGGCCGCCCGCGCCGAGCCCTCCGCACGACGCGCTCGTCTGCGCCGCCATGCCGGCGTTCGCCGTCTCCGCACGCCACGGCCGGCTCGACGGCCACGGGCTCGAAGGGTTCTACCGGGCCGGGCGCCGGCTGGTCGGACGGCTGCGGCTGCGGGTGGGCGGCGTCGAGCCGCTGCCAGTGCAGGGGCGGCGGGCGGGAGCGGACCGGGTGCGCTTCGTGGGCACCGTGCGCACCGGCGCGGAGCCGGGGCCCGACCCGGCCGTGGTGGTGGAGCAGGTACGGCACGCCGCCGGTGTCGAGCGGATCACGCTGCACAGCAGCGCCACCCGGGCGCTGAAGCTGACGCTGGAGGCCGAGCTGGGTACGGACCTGGCGGAGCTGAGCGCGGTCGCCGCCGGCCGCGAGCGTCGCGAAGTCCCGGCCAGCGTCCACGAGTCGGGGCTGCGCTGGCGCCCGCTGCCGGCACCGGCGGACCCCGGCGGGCAACCGGACGCGGGTCCCGAAGGACGCGGGAGAGAGGAAGGGCGCAGCCCCGACTCGTGGACGCTGGCCGGGACTTCGCGACGCTCGCGGCCGGCGGCGACCGCGCTCAGCTCCGCCAGGTCCGTACCCAGCTCGGCCTCCAGCGTCAGCTTCAGCGCCCGGGTGGCGCTGCTGTGCAGCGTGATCCGCTCGACACCGGCGGCGTGCCGTACCTGCTCCACCACCACGGCCGGGTCGGGCCCCGGCTCCGCGCCGGTGCGCACGGTGCCCACGAAGCGCACCCGGTCCGCTCCCGCCCGCCGCCCCTGCACTGGCAGCGGCTCGACGCCGCCCACCCGCAGCCGCAGCCGTCCGACCAGCCGGCGCCCGGCCCGGTAGAACCCTTCGAGCCCGTGGCCGTCGAGCCGGCCGTGGCGTGCGGAGACGGCGAACGCCGGCATGGCGGCGCAGACGAGCGCGTCGTGCGGAGGGCTCGGCGCGGGCGGCCGCTGGTGCGGAGGGCAAAAAATGGGAGACACGCGGCAGTCCTCTCGGGAAGCCGTGGACGGACGGGGGCGGCGGCCGGCCGCCGCCCTGAGAACGCCCGCGGGCCCCTCCAGGTCACGCCGCCGGTCCCGCCGCGGCGTTGGCAGCTCCCTCAGCTGCTCATCGCTACTCCCTGCTTCGCACGTCGCGGCGGCGGGCGG
>NZ_BAAAPF010000660.1:0-1372 GCF_039531005.1 Streptomyces synnematoformans | reverse complement strand
CAGGCGCGGGCGCGGGCACGACCACCGCCGCGGGCGCGGACCGGGCCGTGGCCCGGCTGGTGGCGCTGCTCGCGCCGGAGGACGCGGACGAGGTCGTCCTGGAGGCTGCCGTCAACCGCATCGGGCTGCTGGTGCAGGCGTGTGCGGCGACGTCGGCGCCGGTCGAGGCCGCGGCCGGCGGTGACGCGCCGCTGGCGCGGGTGCTCCGGGAGACGCCACCGGTACAGATCACGCGCCGCGTCGCCGCCCGCGCCACCCGGGTCGCCGGCCGGGACATCGCCGCGGGCGACGCGGTCGTCCTGGACGTGGCCGCCGCGCAGCGTACGCACCCCGTGCCCCTCGCCTTCGGCGCCCCGCCCCGCGTCTGCCCCGGCCGTGCGCACGCCCTCGCGCTGGCCGTCGGCCTGCTCCGGCGCCCGCTGACCCCGTTCGCGGCGCTGCACCACCGGGCCGGCGCGCCGCTGCTGCTGCCCAACGCCTGGGACCACGCCTCCGGCGCCGCCCTGGCCGCCCGCGGCTTCGACGCGGTCGGCACCACCAGCCTGGGCGTCGCCGCGGGGCTCGGCCTGCCGGACGGGGCCGCCGCCACCGCGGAGGCGACCGTGGCGCTGGCCCGCCGCCTCGGCCGGGGCGGCTTCCTGTTCACCGTCGACGCCGAGGGAGGCTTCAGCGACGACCCGGAGGAGGTCGCCGAGCTGGCGCGGCGGCTGTACGACGCGGGCGCCGCGGGGATCAACCTCGAAGACGGCCGCCCGGACGGCGGCCTCGCCCCCGCCGGGCTGCACGCCGCGAAGATCGCCGCCGTCAAGGCCGCCGTACCCGGACTGTTCGTGAACGCCCGCACCGACACCCACTGGCACGGCCGCCGGGAGGACGAGACCGCGGAGCGCCTGGCCGGGTACGAACAGGCCGGGGCGGACGGGGTGTTCGTACCGGGGCTGTCGGATCCGGACGGGATCGCCGCCCTGACGGCGGCCCTCCTCGTGCCGCTGAACATCCTGTACGCACCGGGCGGCCCGAGCCTGCCCGAGCTGGCCGCGCTGGGCGTACGCAGGATCAGCCTCGGCTCGCTGCTCTACCGCAGGGCCCTGGCCGCGGCCGTCGCCGCCGCGACCGACATCCGCGACGGCCGGCCGACGGACCTCGACGCGCCGTCGTACGCCGAGGTGCAGGCGGCTGCGGCGGGCGGGGCGGACGGCAGGGCGGACGGCAGGGCGGACGGCAGGGCGGACAGCGGCGTGGCCGGCGGTGTGCGGCGGGATCCGTGAGGACGCCGCGTTGTCGCGGGCGGCGAGTCGGGGCAGTGCCGGGGGGTGGCCCCCGGCCGGGTCGGCGGGACGCGCCCGCGCCCGGCGGCGCCGGGCCCCGCCCG
>NZ_BAAAPF010000659.1:0-1372 GCF_039531005.1 Streptomyces synnematoformans | reverse complement strand
CGCATGCCGGGGACCATCTGGCTGATCGACCCGTCCCACATCCCGTTGTGCGACGCCCCGTCCGGACCCGTCACCCCCGCCCGGTCCAGAACGAAGGTGACGGGGAGCTTGTGCAGGGCCACGTCCATGAGCATCTGGTCGAACGCCCGGTTCAAAAACGTCGAGTACAACGCCACCACCGGATGCAGCCCACCCATAGCCAGACCCGCTGCCATGGTCACCGCGTGCTGCTCCGCGATCCCCACATCGAACACCCGGTCCGGATACGCCTTCGCAAACGGCGCAAGACCCGTCGGATGCAGCATCGCCGCGGTGATCCCCACCACGTCCTCACGCCGCTCACCGATCTTCAGGATCTCATCAGCGAACACATGCGACCACGTCCGCCCGGCCTTCTTCACCGGCGCACCCGTCAACGGATCCGTGTTCGCACCCACCTGATGCAGATGATCCTCATCATTGTCCTCCGCCGGCGCATACCCATGACCCTTACGCGTCAGCACATGCACGATCACCGGACCACCGAAGTCCTTCGCATGCGCCAGCGCCAACTCCAGCCCCGCCTGATCATGCCCATCGATCGGACCCACATACTTCAGCCCCAGATCCTCGAACATCACCTGCGGCTGCAGCACATCCTTCAGACCCTTCTTGATCCCGTGCAACGTCTCATACAACGGCGCACCGACCAACGGCGTCTTCGGCAACGTCGACTTGATCGACGCCAACACGTTCTCGTACTTCTGCGACGTCCGCACCTGCGCCAGATGCGACGCGATCGCCCCATGCGTCGGCGAGTACGAACGACCGTTGTCATTCACGATGACCACCACCCGCGACGACTTCGCCGCCGCGATGTTGTTCAACGCCTCCCACGCCATCCCACCGGTCAACGCCCCATCACCGATCACCGCAGCAACCGTCCGGTCCACCTCACCACGCAACCGGAACGCCTTACCCAGACCATCGGCATACGACAACGACGTCGACGCATGCGAGTTCTCCACATGATCATGCGGCGACTCCGCCTGACACGGATACCCCGACATACCACCCGGCTGCCGCAACGTGGCGAACTCCTCCTGCCGCCCCGTCAACAACTTGTGCACATACGACTGATGACCCGTATCAAAAATCAACGGATCCCGCGGCGAGTCGAACACCCGATGCATCGCGATCGTCAGCTCCACCACACCCAGGTTCGGACCCAGATGCCCACTGTTCGCCGACACCGTCGAGATCAACCGATCCCTGATCTCCACAGCCAGACCGCCCAGCTCATCCGGCCCAAGGCCCTTCAGATCCCGCGGACCACCCAGCGAATCAAGAAGTGTCATGCACCCACACTCACCGCCCCACCCCAAAACGGCAA
>NZ_BAAAPF010000658.1:0-1373 GCF_039531005.1 Streptomyces synnematoformans | reverse complement strand
CCTCCGGCGACACCGAGCGGGTCCTGCGGCCCGGCGCGCTGGGCACCGCCGACCGGGAGCCCTCGCGCGCCGGGCGGCGGGCCGTCTCGTACGCCCTCGACCAGGTCGGCAAGCCGTACCGCGCGGGCGCCGACGGCCCCCGGGCCTTCGACTCCTCCGGGCTCACGCGGCGGGCGTGGCGGCACGCGGGTGTCCGCATCCCGCGTACGGCGCGCGGCCAGTGGCGGCAGCTGCGCCGGGTGGAGCCGGCCGCCATGCGGCCGGGGGACATCGTGGTGTACCACCGCGACGCCTCGCACGTGGCGCTGTACCTGGGCAGCGGCCGGGTGGTGGAGGCGCCGCGCACGGGCCAGCGGGTCCGGGTCGTCCCCGTCACCATCCGCCCCCTGCGCGGCGTCGTACGCCCCGGCTGAAGCCCTCGGCCGGCAACCCGCTCAGCCGGTCAGCTCGCCGCGCAGCCCCGGGGTGAGGACGTGGCCGACGCGGCCGACGAACAGCTCCATGTGGTACGCGGCGACGCTCAGGTCGCAGTCCGGCTCGGTCAGCACGCCGAGCATCGAGCCGTCGCCCGCCTGCATCACCACCAGGCAGCCGTCCTCCATCGCCACCATCGTCTGCTTCACCCTGCCGCCGTCCATGACGTCCGCGGCGCCGTTGGTGAGCCCGCCGATGCCGGAGACGACGGTGGCCAACTGCTCCCCGGCGGCGGCCGACTGGGGCGGGGCGGCGAGCAGGGGGAGCCCGTCGGCGGAAACGACGACCACCGACCGGACGCCCGGCACCTCCGCGGTGAAGTTGTCGAGCATCCACCGCAGGCTGCTGATGGCCGCCCGGTGGTCCGCAGTGCTGTTCACGTGCCGGCTCCCTGCTCGTTCGATTCCCATGTAGCGGCTTCCGCGGCGGCGGCGCGACGCCCGTCCCGGGACCCCTGCTGCAGCCCGCCGAGCAGCCGCCGTACCTCGCGGGCGTCGACGGCCTGGCGCGACGGCTGGGCGGGGACGGTGCGCATCGGGGGTGCGGCGGGCGCTGCGGGCGCGGCGGCCATGGTCCGGACGCCGGCGGCGGGGGTACCCCCGGGGGGAGTGCCGCCGCCGGGTGACGTGGCGGTCGGCAGCCCGCCGCCGGTCGCCCGGCCCGCCACGGCCCGGCCGGGTTCCGGATGGCCCTGCGCCCCGTCCCCAGCCGCCCGGTTACCGAGCGCCGGGGGGTGGGCGAGGGCGTCGCCACCGGGCGGCGTGTGTCCGGCCGCCGCATGGCCGGGCACTGGAGGGGCAGGGGCCGCGCCCCGCGTCGCCGTCTCTCCGGTCGGCGCATCTCCGGTGCGCGCACCGCCGTCCGCCGCCGCGGCGTGCCGTGCCACCGCGGCGGGCACC
>NZ_BAAAPF010000657.1:0-1376 GCF_039531005.1 Streptomyces synnematoformans | reverse complement strand
CCTCGCCGCCCTCGGCGACGGCGACACCGCCGGGCGGCCCGCCGGCGGCTACGTCCTGGCCGCCGGCACCGGCGGCACCGGCACCGGCGGCGGCGCCGGCGCCGGCGGCATCGTCCTGGCCGGCGCCGACGCCACCGGCACGTACTACGCCGCGCAGAGCCTGCGCCAGCTCCTCCCGCACCGCGACGCCCCCGGCACCCGCGTCGCCGGCACCGCCGTCCGCGACTGGCCGGGCACCGGCTGGCGCGGCGCCATCGAGGGCTTCTACGGCGTCCCGTGGTCCCACGAGTCGCGGCTGGACCAGCTGTCGTTCTACGGCGCGCACAAGATGAACATCTACGTCTACTCCCCGAAGGACGACCCGTACCTGCGCGAGCGCTGGCGCGAGCCGTACCCGCCCGGGGAACTCGCCCGCATCGCCGAACTGGTCGAGCACGCCCGGGCGAACCACGTCGAGTTCACCTACGCCCTCTCCCCCGGCCTGTCCGTCTGCTACAGCTCCGACGCGGACGTCCGGGCGCTCAACGACAAGTTCCAGACCCTGTGGGACGTCGGCGTACGGACCTTCGCCGTACCGCTGGACGACATCAGCTACACCGACTGGAACTGCGCCGCCGACGAGGAGCGCTTCGGCACCGGCGGCGGCGCCGCGGGCGCGGCCCAGGCGCATCTGCTCAACCGCGTCAACCGCGAGTTCGTCCGCACCCACGACGGCGCCGAGCCGCTGCAGATGGTCCCGACGGAGTACTACGACACCACCCCGTCGCCGTACAAGAAGGCGCTCGCCGAGCAGCTGGACGACGACGTGCTGGTGGAGTGGACCGGCATCGGCGTCGTCGCGCCGGTGATGACCGTCGCGCAGGCGCGCGACGCCCGCGAGGTCTTCGGCCACCCGATCCTGACCTGGGACAACTACCCGGTCAACGACTACGCGCAGGAGCGGCTGCTGCTCGGCCCGTTCAACGGCCGGGAGAAGGGCCTGCCGGGCGAGCTGGCCGGGATCACCGCCAACCCCATGAACCAGGCCGCCGCGTCGAAGATCGCGCTGTACACGGTCGCCGACTTCGCGTGGCACGACGCCGCCTACGACCCCCGCAGGTCGTGGTCCGGCGCGCTGGCCGAGCTGGCGGGCGGCGACCGGCGCACGACCGCCGCGCTGCGGGCCTTCGCGGACGCCTCGTACGGCTCGGCGCTCAACCCCGGGCAGGCGCCGGAGCTGTCGGCGGCGATCGCCGCGTACTGGGACGGCGGCGGTGCGGGCGGCGCCGGCGCCCTGGCCGACGCGATCACCGCGCTGGAGGCCGCGCCCGGCGCGCTGCGCGACCGGCTGCCCGACCGGGCGGTCGTCGCGGGCGGGCTCCACCAGCCCCAGGGCG
>NZ_BAAAPF010000656.1:0-1379 GCF_039531005.1 Streptomyces synnematoformans | reverse complement strand
TCGTCGACCGCGGCGGCGAGCTGCCCGGCGTCCCGCGACGGGCCGGCGCCCCAGGCGCCGACGCGGAACGGCGGGAAGCCGTCCGCGCCGACGGGCCCGCCGGCGCCGGGCACCTGCTGCATGGGGATGCCGCCCTGCGCGGCGGCGGCCCGCGGGTCGTGCTCCTCCGGCCTGGGCTCGGCGACGACGATCGCCTGGCACTCGCCGGGCAGGAAGCGGTCCTCGGAGTCGAGGCAGATGGCGAACATCGAGACCGCCGGGCCCTCGCGGAGCAGCCGCACCACGCCGGGCAGCGACCGCAGCCGGCGCGAGCCGTCGAAGACGACGACGACGTCGGGGTCCTTGAAGGACGCCGGCCCGTTGGTGCGCTGGTCCTTGGCGGCCTTCTGCCGCGCGTCGAGCAGCTGGGTCAGCTCGGCGATCCGGGCGGCGACGGTCTCGGTGTCGGTGCCGACGAGGGCGTTGGTGTCGTACTCCCCCGGCGGGCGGGCGTGCGGCAGCCAGCGCATCCAGTCCCAGCCGGCCTGCCCGCCGGGCTCGGTCAGCACGTAGAACTGGACGTCCAGCGGGCTGTGCAGGACGGCGGCCTGCGCGACGGCCCAGCGGCCGAGGGCGCGCGGGGTGTCGCCGGCGCCGGCGATGCCGAGGACGCCGACCTGCCGCAGCGGCACGTTGACGGGCGCGTCCTGGATCTTCCAGAGCACCTGGCGGCGGTGCTCGTCCTGCTCGGGGTCCTCCAGCAGGACCTCGGAGTCGAGTTCGGCCGTGCCGAAGCGGAGCTGCAGGTGGTCGGCGTCGGTACGGCGGCGCTCCCACAGCCGGGTGCGCGGGCCGGTGGCGGTGGACAGCAGCAGGGCGGGGTCCGGGCCGCCCAGCCGGCGCTCGTTCCGCTCGGCGACGAGGGCGTCGCGCGCGTCCTTCTCGATCCGGGCCTTGTGTTCCTTGTATTCGGCGACGGCCTGCACGTGGGACTTGCGGCCGTGCTTCTTGTCCATGAAGTAGTTCCCGATCATGATGATCGGGCTCATGAACGCCATCAGCAGGTAATACCAGCGGTTCATGACCAGGCACATCGTCACGCCCATGACCGCCGGCATCAGCGCCATCAGCCACGGCAGCGGCCGGGCCTGGCCCTCCTTGGGCGGCGCGGGGAGCTTGAACCGGGTCTCGCGGTCGGGCGGGAGCAGGCGCGGCGGGCGGTTGTAGTCGAGCCCGGCGCCGTCGTCCGAGGTGGCGACGGCGGCGTCCGGCGGGGCGTAACGCACCAGCTCGAACAGCGAGTTCCCCACGGCGACCTGGGAGCCGTACGGCCAGGCGTCCTTGCTCTGCGGCGGCTCCTGCGGGGGCGGCGGGGCCGCGGCGGCGCCGCCGCCGCGCTG
>NZ_BAAAPF010000655.1:0-1380 GCF_039531005.1 Streptomyces synnematoformans | reverse complement strand
CCTCCGCCGCGCGCAGGAAGCGGATGGAACTCCCCGCCAGCTCGGGCCCGGCGTGCGAGTGCCGCGGCAGCTCGACGCTGATCAGGCCCCGGTAGCCGGTGGTCTGCAGGGCTTCGAGGACGGCCGGGAAGCCGATCTCCCCCTCGCCGAACGGGAGGTGCTCGTGCACCCCCCGGCACATGTCCTCGATCTGCACGTGCGCCAGCCACGGCGCGGCGGCGCGCACGCAGTCGGCGGGCAGCGCCTCCTCCAAGCACTGGCAGTGCCCGATGTCGAGGGTCAGCGCCAGCGCCGCCGGGTCGCCCAGCTCCTCGCGCAGCCGGTGGAAGCCGGCCAGGTCGTACAGCAGGTGGCCGGGCTCCGGCTCGACGGCGAGCGGCACGCCGGCGGCGTCCGCGGCCTGCAGCACCGGGGCCAGCTCCGCGCCCAGCCGCTTCCAGGCCTCCGGCTCCGACACCCCGTACGGGCGCGTGCCGCTGAAGCAGTGCACGGCGCCCGCGCCCAGCTCCGCGGCGACGTTCACGGCGGTGCGCAGCAGCCGGGCGCGTACGGCGCGGGCCTCGGGGTCGGGGTCGAGGAGCGTGGGGTGGTGCTTGCGGCGCGGGTCGAGGACGTAGCGGGCGCCGGTCTCGATCGTCACCGCGAGCCCGTGCCGGGCCAGCAGCCGCCGCACGGTGGCCGTGCGGGCGGGCAGGTCGGGCGCGAGCGGGTCGAGGTGCATGTGGTCGAGGGTGAGCGCGATGCCGTCGTAGCCGAGGTCGGCGAGGAGCGCGACGGCGTCGGTGAGGCGCAGGTCGGTCAGGCCGTTGGTGCCGTAGGCCAGGCGCAACCGGGTCATGTCGGGCTCACCCTCCTCGCGAGCCGGCGGGCGACGGGCACGAGGGCCAGCAGCGCGGCGGCGCTGCCCGGCGCGCCGGCGCGGGCGGCGAGCGCGGACTGCAGCGGGATCATGGCGCGGATGCCGCCGCCGACGGCGCGCTGGGTGAGCTGCGGGCTGGGGTTCAGGGCGGCGTGCAGGTACGGGCGGACGGCGGTGGCGGCGTACGCGCCGGCGAGGAGGTCGCCGGGGGTGAGCGCCAGCCGGGGCCCGCCGGGGCCGGCCGGTGGTGCGCCGGATGGCGCGCCGGCGGCCGTCCGCGGGCGGGGACGCGGATGGGGATCCGGCCCGGGATACGGGTCGTTGCCGCGGCGCAGGGTGACGGCGACCGCGGTGGTGACGGCCAGGCCGGCGAGCGGCACGGCCGTCGACCCGCCTTCCACCTCGCGGCGCGAGACGACGGTGACCGCGTAGGTGTGGATGCCGACGAGGACGGCGGTGGCCAGCGCGCCGTCGGCGGCGGCGGTCCGGCCGGTGCGGGTGCCGCCGCGCGGGCGCGGCGG
>NZ_BAAAPF010000654.1:0-1393 GCF_039531005.1 Streptomyces synnematoformans | reverse complement strand
GCGTCGCGCGGCGGGTCCTGGCCCCAGATGGCGTCGACCAGGTCGTGCGTGGTGGGCATGGCGGGCACGTTAGGCAACGTCACGAACCCGCAGGTGAACGGGGCACGAACAGCTTCCCCGCCGGGCCCGGGACGGCCTTTGGTCCAGACCTCTTGACGAAAGGTCTGGACCAACTTACGTTGTGCCGCAGCACCGCACGTACCTCCCTGGCAACCCCACAGCCCAGAAGGCGAGCGTGTCATGCACTCTGCGATCAGCCGGACGCTGCGGCTCTTCGGCATCGGCCTCACGCTGGTGCTCGCCGCCCAGCTCCCCGCCGCGGCGGCGGCCCCGCCGGAAGCGGCCGGTCCGGCGGCGCCCGGGTCCCCGGCGGCCGAGTCGTGCCCCACCAAGCCCAGGCCCGCGGGCAAGGTCCTCCAGGGCTACTGGGAGAACTGGGACGGCGCCGCCAACGGCGTCCACCCGCCGTTCGGCTGGACGCCGATCACCGACCCCGCGATCCGCGGCCACGGCTACAACGTCATCAACGCCGCCTTCCCCGTCATCCTTTCGGACGGCACGGTCAAGTGGGAGGACGGGATGGACCGCACCGTCAAGGTCGCCGCTCCCGCCGAGATGTGCGAGGCGAAGGCGAACGGCGCCACCATCCTCATGTCGCTCGGCGGCGCCACGGCCGGCGTCGACCTCAGCTCCGGTGCCGTCGCCGACCGGGTCGTCGACACCCTGGTGCCGATCCTGCAGGAGTACAACTTCGACGGCATCGACATCGACATCGAGACCGGCCTGGTCGGCAGCGGGAACATCAACCAGCTGTCCACCTCGCAGGCCAACCTCATCCGCATCATCGACGGCGTCCTCGCCCGGATGCCCGACGGCTTCGGGCTGACGATGGCGCCGGAGACGGCGTACGTCACCGGCGGCAGCGTGGTCTACGGCTCGATCTGGGGCGCGTACCTGCCGATCATCAAGAAGTACGCGGACAACGGCCGGCTGTGGTGGCTGAACATGCAGTACTACAACGGCAGCATGTACGGCTGCTCCGGCGACTCGTACCAGGCGGGCACCGTCGCGGGCTTCGTCGCCCAGACCGAGTGCCTGGACCGCGGCCTCGTCGTGCAGGGCACCACCGTCCGCGTCCCGTACGACAAGCAGGCCCCCGGGCTGCCGGCGCAGCCCGGCGCGGGCGGCGGCCATATGCCGCCGGGGTCGGTGGCGCAGGCGTGGAACCACTTCGGCGGCGCGCTCAAGGGCCTGATGACCTGGTCGATCAACTGGGACGGGGCGCGCAGCTGGTCCTTCGGCGACAACGTCAGGTCGCTGCAGGGCGGCTCCGCCGCCCCGCCGGGCCGCGCCGGCTCGCCCGCGTCCGCCGGCGCGGCGTCAGCCGGCGCCC
>NZ_BAAAPF010000653.1:0-1402 GCF_039531005.1 Streptomyces synnematoformans | reverse complement strand
CGCCCTCGGCACGCCGCACGGCCGCCTCGCCGGCACCCGCCGCCGCGGCGGCCGACGGCTTCGGCCCCGGGCCGACCGCGTCCGGGGGCCGTCCTCCGGGGCGGGCGGGGGTGTGGAGGGACGTTCCGGCGGCGGGGCGGGGGCCGAAGGCCGCCTCCAGGGCTTCCGCCAGGTCTTCCGCCGGTGTCGCCGGGGCCGGCTCCCGGGCCGCCGCTCTCGGCACGTCGGTCATCGGCCCGCCCCCTCGGACACGGGGCACGCACCCGCGGCCACCCAGCGGCCCGGGAGGTGCGCCTCCGCGGGGCGCGCGAAGGGGCGCGAGCCGCCGTCCGCCGGGCCGGCCAGCGGACTGCGCGAGACCAGCTCCAGATAGATCTCCCGGAACGCCCGTACGTTCTGCTCCACCGTGAACAGCTCGCCCGCCCGCGCCCGCGCCGCCGCGCCCAGCCGAGCCCGGCGCGCCGGGTCGCGGAGCAGCGCCAGGCAGGCGTCCGCCAGCGCCCGCGGGTTCCGCGGCGGGACCACGAGGCCCGTACCGCCGATGACCTCCCGTACCGCGCCGACGTCCGTCGACACCGTCGCCCGGGCGCAGAACATCGCCTCCACCAGCCCCACAGGGAAGCCCGCCACGGCGCTGGAGAGCACCGCGACGCCGCCCGTCTCGTACGCCGCCGCCGTGTCCGGCACCGCCGGGTCGCCGATCTCCTCGAACGACACCGGGCTGGCGCCCACCGCGTGGGCGTCCGCGGCCTCGTCGGGGAAGAGCTGGGCGGCCAGCGCGCGGCAGTGGTCGCGGTAGCCCGCGTGGGCGGCGGGCGGGGGGCCCGTCTCGGCCACGACGAGGTGCGCGGCCGGTTCCTGCCGGTGGACCTCCGCGAACGCGTGCAGCAGGGCGACGAGGTCGGCGGCCGGCTCAGTCCGGCCGACCCAGACCAGCGTCATGTCCTCCTCCCCGGCCGGCTCCTCCACCCTCGCGAACCGCTCGCCGTCCATGCCCGGGTAGACCGTCCGCAGCCGGGCCCGCGACGCGCCCAGGCGCAGCGCCCAGCGGCGCGCGTGGGCGTTTCCGGGGGTGACGAGGGCGGCCTTGTCGTACGCCTCCGCGGCCAGCCGGCGGTGGCAGGCCGCCGTCAGCGCCCGTACGGCCAGGGAGCCGCCGGCGCGCGCCGCCGCCCCGCTCGCCGTGCTCGCCGTGCCTGCCGCGCTCGCCGCACTCGCCGCACTCGCCGCACTCTCCAGGTAGTGCCGCCGCACCCGCACCCCGTACTCCGTCACCAACAGCGGCGTGCCGAAGAACCGCCGCGCCAGCAGCCCCGGCAGCGCCGCGGGTCCGCCGGACAGCGCGTGGCACAGGTCGACGCCGGCCAGCCCGCCGCCGGCCGGCCCGCCGCCCGGCGCTTCG
>NZ_BAAAPF010000652.1:0-1403 GCF_039531005.1 Streptomyces synnematoformans | reverse complement strand
CGTCGCCCGCCTACGCCCCGGCGACCGCGGCCAGCGCCGCGTCGCTGAGCGCCGGCCGCGCCGAGGACGCCGCCCCCCGGCTGCGCGCCTTCGTCCGGTCGCTGGCCGCCGCCCGGCCGGACGCCCGGATCTCGCTGCTCTGCCACTCCTACGGCTCCGTGGTCTGCGGCCGCGCCGCGGCCGGGCTGCGGGTCGCGGACGTCGTGCTGTACGGCAGTCCCGGCGTCGGCGCCGGCAG
The DNA here is from genome assembly GCF_039531005.1 of Streptomyces synnematoformans. NCBI lineage: Bacteria > Bacillati > Actinomycetota > Actinomycetes > Kitasatosporales > Streptomycetaceae > Streptomyces > Streptomyces synnematoformans. The sequence continues at coordinate 1,165 of NZ_BAAAPF010000652.1, read as the reverse complement.
CGCCGCCGAGCTGGACACCCCCGCCACGGTGTGGGCGGGGCGGGGGGCCGGCGACTGGGTGGGCGACGTGCCGCACGTGCGGGTCCCGCTGCTGGTGGCGACGGTCGGCTTCGGCCCGGACCCGGTGTCGGCCGGCTTCGGCGCCTGCCCCTTCGCCGCGGGCCCCGGCGGCCACAGCGACTACCTGAGCCCCGGCTCCGTACCGCTGCGGAGCCTGGCCCGGATCGTGACCGGGGAAGCCGCGTGCCGCGGGCCCGGGCCGGAGGCCGCCGCGGCGGCGTACGGGCCGCCCGGCCCTGGCCCGGGCGGACTCGACCGCCCCGACGACGTACGGCACGCTCCGCAGCCCGCCCTCGACCGGCTCGGCGAGCCGGCCGACGCGGTGCGCCGCGCCGGGGTCGAGGCCGCCGCCCGGACCACCGGAGAGCCGTACGCGCCGGCCTGTCGCCCGTGGGCCGCGTACGCCCCGTCCCACCGCCCGGCCGCCCCGTCCACCCCCCGCCACGCCCTCCGCGGATGCGGTCATGCGTGACGCCGTGCTGCGCGTCGCCGCCGCCACCCCGCCCGGCCGTGACCGCGGGATGGACGCCCTCCGCGCCCTCGCCATCCTCGGCGTCGTGCTCGGCCACTGGCTGGTCACCGCCCTCGTCGCCGACAGCGGCACCGTGCGCGCCGCCAGCCCGCTGCGACACCTGCCCGGGCTGGCGCCCGTCTCCTGGGTGCTGCAGACCCTGGCCGTCTTCTTCTTCGTCGGGGGCTACGTCGCCGCCCGCGGCCACGCCTCAGCGCGCGCCGCCGGCACCCCCTACGCCCGCTGGCTCCGCGGCCGGCTCGCCCGCCTGTTCCGGCCCGTCGCCGCCGTGCTCGCGGTCTGGGCGGTGGTGCTCGGCGCGCTGCTGCCCGCGGGCGCCGGCTACCCGACCGCACGCGCCCTCGGCAAGCTGGCGCTGTCGCCGCTGTGGTTCCTGCTGGTCTTCGCCGTGCTGACCGCGGCGACCCCGCTGGCCACCCGGCTGCACCCGGGGTGGCCGCTGGCCGTGGCCGGCTGCGTCGACCTGTGCCGGCTGCGGCTCGACGGGCCCGCGGCGCTGGGGTGGGCCAACGTCGCCGCCGGCTGGCTCGTGCCGTACGCGCTGCGCGCCCGCGGCGCCCGCGGCGGTCGCGG
>NZ_BAAAPF010000651.1:0-1410 GCF_039531005.1 Streptomyces synnematoformans | reverse complement strand
GGCGCGGCCGCGCTGCGCGCGCTGGGGCTGCCCGCCGCCGTACGCACCGCGGGGTCGCTGCCGTCGCTCGCGACCGCGCCCGCCGAGTCGTCCGGGTCCGGTCCCGCCGACCCCGGCGCGATCGTGGCCGTGGGCATGGGCCTGGCCGTGCCCGGCGCGTCCTCGCCCGACGAGCTGTGGCACCTGCTGCGCGACCGCGTGCCGCAGTTCAGCGAGCCCGGGGAGCGGATGGACATCGACGCGCTGTGGTCCGCGGACCCGGCCGCGCCGGACAAGACGTACACCCGCACCTCCGGCTTCATCCACGACCTCACCCCCCACCCGCGGCTGCGCGCCGAACTCGCCGCCGGCCGCGCGCCGGGGCGGGAACCGAGCGGCCGGTGGCTGCGCCACAGCGTCCTGCAGGCGCTCGACGGCGTCGGGCTCGGCGCCGGCACGCGGACCTTCGCCGCGGTCGGCATGACCGCGGACGGCGGCCACGCCGCGGAGCACAGCCTGCTCCGGCACGGCGCCCGGCTGCTGGCCGGCCCCGCGGCGGCCGACGCCGACCCGCTGGACGCGCTCTACCCGGCCGGCTCGCCCGACCCGGCCGACACCGCGCCGTACCGCGCCGGGCGCGCGGCGCTCGCCGGGCTCGCCGACCCGGTGGAGACCGTCGTCATCGACACCGCCTGCTCCTCCTCCCTCTACGGCTTCGACTTCGGCATGCGCGCACTGCGCGAGGGCCGCGCCGACGTCGCGCTGTGCGGCGGCACGTACTCCGTCAACGCCCAGACCATGGTGCTGTTCGCCAAGCTCGACGGGCTGGCCCGAGACGACCGCGTCCGCTCGCTCGACCGCGGCGCCGACGGCGTGCTCTTCGCCGACGGCGCCGCCGTCGTCGCGCTCAAGACGTACGCGCGCGCCCTGGCGGACGGCGACCCGGTCCTCGGCTTCGTCCGCGGCTTCGGCGGCTCCTCCGACGGCCGCGGCAAGGCCGTGTACGCGCCGAACCCCGCCGGCCAGCGGATCGCCCTCGAACGGGCCTGGGCGGCGGCCGGCGTCGCCCCCGACGACGTCGACTGGATCGTCGCCCACGCCACCGGCACCGCCGCCGGCGACCAGGCGGAGCTGCAGGCGCTGGCCGCCGCCGCGCCCGGCCGGCGGTGGACGCTGACGTCGAACAAGTCCCTGATCGGGCACACCGGCTGGGCCGCCGGCGCCGTGAACGTCATCCACGCGCTGCTCGCGCTGCGCCACGAGGCGATCCCCGCCCAGCACCTCTACACCGAGCCGCTCGCGGGCGCCGCCACCGTGCCCGTACGGACCCTGAGATGGCCGCCGTCGCCGGCCGGCCGCGGCGCTACCGCGGGCGTCTCGGCGATGGGGTTCGGCGGCACCAACGCCCACCTCGTCGTCAGCGACCGCCCG
>NZ_BAAAPF010000650.1:0-1442 GCF_039531005.1 Streptomyces synnematoformans | reverse complement strand
CGCCGACCGCGGCGAAGGCGGCGGGCGCGCAGGCCAGCGCGCCGAGCAGCGCCGCGAGATGCCGTAGCGGGACTGCTGCGGCGATATGGGGGGACACGACCGAATTATCGGGGTCGCGGCGCGACGGCGCATCCGCTGGAGAGGCGGTCGGGCAGGACGCAGCCGGCCGGCCGCGGCGTCGGCGCGCCGAGGGGCGCGAGGCACCGAGTAGCGCGGGGCGCAGGCGACGCACCGCGCCGAAAGTGCGGGGCGCACCGAGAGCGCCAGAGGCCGAGGGGCGCCCCACACCGAAGTCGCCGCGCAGCGCCAAGGGCCGCCCGGCGGCGGCCACCGCGTCAGTCGCCGGTGACGCGCAGCGGCGGCGCCGGCTTCTTGCCCATGCCCATGCTGCGCATGACGGCGCCGACCACGCCGCCGACGGGGATGATGATCAGGCTCAGCCAGAAGGCCACGGGCTGGTCCATCACCATCAGGGCGCCCGACACGCAGAACCCGATGAACATGATCACCACCGCGGTCCATGCGGCGGGGGTGTGTCCGTGGTCGTGGCCTTCCGCCATCACTGCGCTCCTCGAAACATGCGGTCCTGTCAGCAGACGCCACCATTCTCCCCGATCGCCGCGGACCCCCGGCGCCGGGGGCCGGTCAGCCCCCGCGCGTGGGGTCCTCGCCGCGGTCCAGGGCCTTCCACAGCTCCTCGGGCCGCTCCGGGTCCGCGGGGGCGGCGCGCCGCGGGCGCGCCGCGGCGGTGCCGCCGGAGCGCTCGTAGCGCCCGGACATCGCCGGCCAGCCGGGGCCGTAGCACCACGCGAGCACCCCGGCGGCCAGCAGCAGCACGCCGCCCGCGAGGCTCACCCAGGGCCACGCCGAGTGGCTGACGGCGTGCACCGCGGCGTCGTCGAGGGCGGCGGCGACGGCGGCCAGGTCGTGCGGCGCGGCGGTGTCGGAGGCGCCGGCCGCGGAGGCGGCGATCACACCGGCGCCGCAGAGGGTGAGCAGGGCGGCGACGACGGTGCGGCCGGTGCGGCGCACGGCGAAGACGGCGACCAGCGCGGCGAGCCCGACGATCGCCAGCGCGGACGGCAGGCCGGTGACGTCCCGGCCGCCGGCGGTGACGGGCAGCGTGGCGTCGGCCACGGGGGTGGCCGCCTCGCCCTCGGCCCAGGTGCGGCCGGCGGAGACGAGGACGACAGCGGCTCCGAGCGCGCCGGAGAGCAGGGCGGCGGCGAGGGGGGTGCGGGAACCGGACTGAGCTGTCACCCGGCAAGTGTCTCGCATCCGCTTCGCCCCGGATCGGCAGGGGGGCGCGGGCGCCCGGGTGTACGCGCCCTGAGCCGGGCGCGCGGGCGCACCGGCCCGTCCGCGGTTGACGCCGCGCCACGCCGGGGTCGCCGAGGCCGGCGGCGAGGGCGGCGGGGTCGTCGAGCGGCACCGACGAGCCG
>NZ_BAAAPF010000649.1:0-1443 GCF_039531005.1 Streptomyces synnematoformans | reverse complement strand
GCGGGCGGGCCGGGGCGGCCGCGGCGGCGGGTGGTGGAGGAGAGTCCGCAGGCGGCACGCACGCCGCGTGAGCGCCTGCGGGACAGAGCGACGACGATGCTCGCGCCCCCGTCCCCCTCCCCGCCCCTGCCCCCGCGATCCCGCCGCGCGCCGACCGGCCCGGCGCCGCCGCTGCGCTGGTCGAGCCAGGACCCGCCGCGGTTTCCGGCAGGCCCGGGGCGTACGGCACCGGGCGGGCGCGTGGAGCGGGGCCGGAAGGGCACGGCGGCCCCGGCGCCGGAGTCCGCCGCCGTCCCCGCGCCGGACTCCTCAGCCGCCGCCGCTTCCGTCCCGGTGCCCGCTTCCTCCGGTGGACCCGCCGCCGCCCCCGCCGACTCGGCGGCCTCCGCGCCGGAGTCCGCCCCTGTCGCCGCGCCCGCTTCCGCCCGCCGGCGGGAGGCCGGTGACGGGGACGAACCGCCCGCGGGCGAGGAGGAGATGGGGCGGCGGGAGCGGTGGTGGACCGCGGTGCGGGAGCGGTTGCCGGTGTGGATCCGGCTGCGGTGCGGGCTGGAGCCCGCGACGTGCGCGGCCCTGGCGCTGGTGCTCGTCGCCGGGGTCGCCCTCGCCGCGTACCACTTCTGGTCCGGCCGGCCCCAGCCCGTGCAGGCCCCGGAGACAGGCGGTTCCGTGCCACCGACGGCCGCGGCGGCCGCGGAAGCGGCGGAGGAGTCCGGCACCGGTACGGCGGCCGGGCCGAAGGTGGTCGTGGACGTGGTCGGCAAGGTGCGCGAGCCCGGTGTCCACCGGCTGCCCGCCGGGTCGCGGGTCGAGGACGCGTTACGCGCCGCCGGCGGCGTCCGCCCCGGCGCGGAGGCGGACGGCCTCAACCGGGCCCGGCCGCTGGTCGACGGCGAGCAACTCGTCGTCGGCGCGCCGCAGACGACGGCACCGGGCGCGCCGGGCGCACCGCCCGCGCCGCCGGTCAGCGGTGCGAGTCCGCCGACGGGCGGGGGCGCGCCCGCGGCCGGACCGACGGCGGTGCTCAGCCTCAACTCGGCGACGCCGGACCAGCTGGACGCGCTGCCGGGCATCGGCCCCGTGCTGGCCCAGCACATCATCGACTACCGCGACCAGAACGGCGGCTTCACCGACATCGAGCAGCTCCGCGAGGTGAACGGCATCGGCGACAGCCGCTTCGCGGACCTCCGTCCCCATGTCCGGCCGTGACCCCGCCCGCAGCACGACCACCGCCGCGGCACCCGGGCGGCGTCCGGCGCCACGGGAACGTCGCGGAGCGCGGGGCGGAGCGGCGGACGCACCGCGGCGGCGCGGGGCGGCGTTCTCGTCCCGCGCGGCGGGAGCGGCGGGGGAGGGGCCGACCGATCTGCGGCTGGTGCCACCGGCGTTGGCCGCCTGGGCGGCGGCGGCGCTGGCGCTGGTCGGCGTCGGCGCCGCCGTGCC
>NZ_BAAAPF010000648.1:0-1451 GCF_039531005.1 Streptomyces synnematoformans | reverse complement strand
GCCGTCTCGGCCCGTACGCCGAGGGCCGCGGCCACCACCTCCGCCGCCTTGTCGGCGTCGGGCGCGCGGCCGCCGCCCCGGCTCCCGTCCGGGGCGCCGTCCGGGTCCGCCGTACCGGGCCGCGGCGGCGTCAGCGCCGACAGCTCCACCAGCCACACCCCGTCCGGGAACGACCCCGGCAGCCCCCGGGCCGTCTCCAGCGCCAGCCGGGTCTTGCCCACCCCGCCCGGGCCGGTCAGCGTCACCAGCCGGCCCGCCGACAGCAGTTCCCGTACGGCGGCCACCGCCTCGGCGCGGCCGATCAGCTCCCCGTGCGCCGCCGGCAGGTTGCCCCGTACCGCCGCCTGGTGCTCCGGCGGGCCGAGCGCCGGGTCCTGCTCCAGGATCGCCTGGTGCAGCGCGACCAGCTGCGGTCCCGGGTCCAGGCCCAGCTCCTCCGCGAGCTGCGCGCGCAGCTGCCCGTAGCTCGCCAGCGCCTCGCTCTGCCGCCCCGCCCGGTACAGCGCGCGCAACTGCGCGGCGCGCAGCCGCTCGCGCAGCGGGTGGCGGGCGACGAGGTCGCCGAGCTCGTCGGCGAGGAGCGCGTGTTCACCCAGGTCGAGCCGGGCCTCGGCCTGCTCTTCGAGGGCCGTCAGGCGCAGCTCGTCGAGCCGCGCGATCTCCGCCCGCGCGAACTCCTCGTCGGCGAAGTCCGCCAGCACCTCGCCCCGCCACAGCGCGAGCGCGTCCGCGAGCAGCGCCGCGCGCTCCCGGGGGCCGTCGGCGCGGCGGGCCGCGGCGGTCAGGGCCGCGAAGCGGCCGGTGTCGGTGGCCTCGGGGGCGACGTCCAGCAGGTACCCCGGGGGGCGGGAGACGACGAGCGCGCGGGCGCCGGGCTCGGCGTCCTCCAGCGCGCGGCGCAGCTGGGAGACGCGGGTCTGCAGGGCGCCGGCCGGGTTCGCCGGCGGGGCGTCGCCCCACAGGTCGTCCACGAGCCGGTCGGCGGGCACGGCGCGGCCGGCGTGGACGAGCAGGTCGGCGAGGAGGCTGCGGACCTTCACCTCCGGCACGCGGACCGCCTGGCCGTCGGCCGTCCACACCGCCAGCGGACCGAGCACACCGAAGCGCATCCGTTCACCGTAACCCAGTCCGCCGACACCCCCGCGCGGCGCTTCGTGCCCTGCTCAGGCCCGTACCGGAAGCCGACCCGCAGCGGGCCGGAAGCGGATCCGAAGGAGACCTGGAGCGCTCTGCCGGAACGTGGTCCACGTCGTCGCGAACGAGCGGGAGGAGGCCCCTGGATCGCGGGGCGGCGGGCCTGCCTGGAGGTGGACCTCATCGACCTCGCGGCGGCCTGCCTGCCGGAGCCGTGCCCCGGTGTGCTGCCCGGTGCCGCGCCGGTGCCGCCCGCCGTGCGGGAGCTGCGGCCGTGGCTGGCCGCCGCCGACGGGTTCGTCGTCGTGGCGCCGGCC
>NZ_BAAAPF010000647.1:0-1452 GCF_039531005.1 Streptomyces synnematoformans | reverse complement strand
GCCCGGGTGCACTGCCTGGTCCGCGCGGGCACCGCGGCCGCGGCGCGCGAGCGGCTGGCCGCGGCCCTGCGGGCGTACGCCCTCGACGCCGCGGCGGACGACCCGCGGATCGTCGCCGTCCCCGGCGACCTCGGCGCCGTCGACCTCGGCACCGGGCCGGAGCGCTGGGCCGAACTGCGCGACGCCGTCGACACGATCGTCCACGCCGGCGCGCACGTCCACCACCTCTCGCCGTACGCCCGGCTGCGGCCAGCCAACGTCGAGGGCACCCGCACCCTGCTCGGGCTGGCGGCGGAGGGGCGGCCGAAGGCCTTCCACCACCTGTCGACCCTCGGGGTGTTCCGGGCGGACCGGCCGGACGCCCCGCCGGTCACCGAGGAGTCGCCGACCGACGCGGAGCGGCACCCGTACGGCAGGGGCTACGCCGCGACCAAGTGGGTCGCAGAACGGCTGGTGGCGCGGGCGTTCGCGCGCGGCGCGAGCGGCGGCATCCACCGCCTCGGCCGCATCTGGGCGCACTCCGCGACCGGCGCCGTCAACCGCGACGACATGTTCTCCCGGCTCCTGGTGAGCTGCGCGGAACTCGGCTGCCACCCGGCCGGGCCGGCGCTCGACGAGGCGCTGCTCCCCGTCGACGTCCTCGCCCGCGCCCTCGTCGCGCTGGTGCGGCGGAACGACGGCGGCCCGGGCGCCGTCCACCACCTCCACCACCCGCGCCGCACCGGACCCGGCGCCTTCCTGGCCGGTCACGACCGGCTGTACGGGACGCGCTCCGCGGCGGTGCCGCTCGCCGAGTGGCTCGAACGCCTGCGCGCGGCGGGCGAACGCGGCCGGGAGCTGCCGATCGCGCCGTACCGCGAGCACCTGGAGGGCCTCGCCGCGGCGGAGGCGGAACGCCCGCCGCAGCCGGCCTTCGACAACGGCAGAACCGCCCGGCGCCTGCGCCGGTACGGGATCGACATCCCGGACGTCGACGAGGCCGCCGTCGCCGCGTACTGGACCTACGTGAACCGGTAGCGCCCGCCCGTCGTACGTGACCCGACCGTCCGCGCCGCCCACGGCGGCGCACCGCAGGAGAGACCGGTGGTTGTCCCGATGACCTCGACCCTGGCCGCAGGCCCGCACGCAAACGGCGTGGCGGTGGCGGCACCGCGCACCCGTGCCGGACACCGGGCCCGGGCCAGACCGCGCCCGCGCTCGATCGTGCCCGGCCGCCAGCGCTGGGAGGTCGACCTCTTCCGCGGCCGACCCGGGCTGGCCCGGGTGGCGGAGGCGTCGCTGCGCCGGTCGCCGGGCATCGCGGACGTCCGCGTCAACCCGGTGACCGGCCGGGTGCTGCTGCGGCACGACCGCACGCTCGGCCCGCGCGACGCCGCCCGGCTGCTGCACGTGGCGGTCGAGCGCGTGCTCACCGCCCTGCACACGCCCTCCGCGGAGCTGCTCGGCCGCGAC
>NZ_BAAAPF010000646.1:0-1457 GCF_039531005.1 Streptomyces synnematoformans | reverse complement strand
CGGCGCCACCCACCTCGAAGAACTGACCCTCCACGCCCCGCTGACGCTCGGCGAGACCGGCGCCCGCGACCTCCAGGTCACCGCCGGCCCGCACCCCGACGCGGACGGCTGGCAGGTGACGATCCACTCCCGCCCCCACGCGGGCGACGACGCCGAGCCCGAGCCGTGGACCTGCCACGCCACGGGCACTCTCACCGCCGAGCCGGCGACGCCGGCCGAGCCGCTGGCCCAGTGGCCGCCGGCGGGCGCGCAGACGCTCGACGTGTCCGAGATCTACCCCCGGCTGGCCGCCGGCGGTTACGAGTACGGGCCCGCGTTCCGCGGGGTCACGGCGGCGTGGGCGCAGCCCGACGGCACCCTGCACGCCGAGATCGCCCTGCCCGAGGACACCGACCCCGACGGGCACACCATCCACCCCGCCCTCCTCGACGCCGCCCTCCACCCCCTGGCCGCCCACGGCGGCGCCAAGGCCGGGGCGGACGCGGCGGCGGACGCGCAGGTGCGGCTGCCGTTCGCGTGGACCGGCGTCTCCGTCCACGCCACCGGCGCGACGCACCTCCGCGCGACGATCACCCCCACCGGCGACGAGGGCCACGACCTCGCGCTCCGCGCGTGGGATCCCACCGGCGCCCCCGTGGCCACCATCGGGGCCCTCAACACCAGGGCCGTCGACGCTTCGGCGCTGACCGGCGGCGCCGACACCGACGCAGCGACCCGCAACAGCCTCTTCCGCCTCTCCTGGAGCCCCGCGCAGACGGAGCAGGACGAGCACGCGGAGCTGGATCGGTACGACGTGTACGTCGCCGCGCCCGCCGACGAGGACACCCCGGCCGCGGCCCACGCCGCGACCGAGGCGCTGCTCGGCCACGTACAGAACTGGCTGGCCGACAACGACCAGACCGACCGCCTGCTGGCGGTCGTCACCCACCGGGCCGTCGCCACCCATCCGGCCGAGGACGTCCATCTCGCCCACGCACCGCTCTGGGGCCTGCTCCGCAGCGCCCAGAACGAGAACCCCGACCGCATCCGCGTCGTGGACACCGACGCGACCGGCATCGACCCGCACGCCGGCGCCGCCGACGTCCCGTACCTCGCCGACGCGCTGGCCACCGGAGAGCCCCAGGTCGCTGTCCGCGGCGGCCAGGTGCTGGCCGCGCGCCTCGTGCGTGCGACGGGTGCGGACAGCGGGGTGCTGGACGTACCGGAAGGCACGTGGAAGCTGGCGAGCGACGGCGACGGCACGCTGGAGGCGCTCGCCTGCCGGCCCGCCCCCGAGTGGGACGCGCCGCTGACCGGCGGGCAGGTGCGCGTACAGCTGCACGCGGTCGGGCTGAACTTCCGCGACACGCTCATCGCCCTGGGCATGTACCCCGGCGACGCCCCCCTGGGTAGCGAGGGCGCTGGCGTGGTGACCGAGGTCGGCGGCGACGTCACGAGCGTCGCGGTCGGCGACCGCG
>NZ_BAAAPF010000645.1:0-1477 GCF_039531005.1 Streptomyces synnematoformans | reverse complement strand
GGCCTGGCCCCGGCCCGCCGCGCGGCCTCCTCGGCGGCGGCGGACTCCGCGGGCCGTACCCGCGGGCCGGTGCGCGAGCCGTTCGGCCGGCTGGCCGACGGCACCCGCGTGGACCGCTGGACGCTGGAGTGCGGCGGCACCCGGCTCAAGGTGCTGTCGTACGGCGGCATCGTGCAGTCCCTGGAGCTGCCCGACCGGCACGGCCGGTACGCCAACGTGTCGCTCGGCTTCGCGGACCTCGACTCCTACGTCGCCGACAGCCCGTACTTCGGCGCCCTCATCGGCCGCTACGGCAACCGCATAGCCGAGGGCCGCTTCACCCTCGACGGCACCGCCTACCAGCTGCCGCTCAACGACGGCGACCACAGCCTGCACGGCGGCGACCGGGGCTTCGACAAGCGGGTGTGGGACGTCGAGCCGTTCACCTCCGCGGCGGGCGTCGGCCTGACCCTGCGCTACGTCAGCGGGGACGGCGAGATGGGCTACCCCGGCGCGCTGGCCACCCGGGTCGACTACACCCTGACCCGCCGCGGCGACTGGCGGATCGACTACGCCGCCACCGCCTCCGCGCCGACGGTCGTCAACCTCACCAGCCACGTCTACTTCAACCTCGCCGGCGAGGGCAGCGGCGACATCTACGACCACCGGCTGCGGCTCGCCGCCTCCCGCTACACCCCCGTCGACGCCGGCCTGATCCCCACCGGCGAGCTGGCCCCGGTCGCCCGCACCCCCTTCGACTTCCGCCGGGGCAAGCCCGTCGGCGCCGACCTGCGCGAGGACCACGAGCAGCTGCTGTACGGCAAGGGCTTCGACCACAACCTGGTCCTGGACAAGGGCATCACCCGCTCCCCGAAGCGGGTGGCGGCGGTCCGGGAGCCGTCCTCGGGCCGCATGATGACCATCGCCACCACCGAACCCGGGCTGCAGTTCTACAGCGGCAACTTCCTCGACGGGTCCTTCGCGGGCACCTCGGGCCGGGTCTACCGCCAGGGCGACGGCTTCTGCCTGGAGACCCAGCACTTCCCCGACTCCCCCAACCAGCCGTCGTTCCCCAGCACGGTCCTCCGCCCCGGCGACACCTACCGCTCCACGACGGTCCACTCCTTCGCCGCGGCCTGACGGCCCCCGCGAGCCGCCCCGCCCCGCCCCGCAGGTGCCTGACGTCCTGCGGGACGGGGCGTCTGCGGTCCGCGCCGGGAGCCTTGACGGCGGTGAGGGGCGTCATTACCTTGCCGAGTATTCACCGACTTGGACAACGTTCCCTATACGGAACCGAGTTGGGAGCGCTCCCGGAGCGGGGGAAGGATTGGAGGAGGGATGACGCCGGCCTGGAACGCGCGAGCACGGGCAGCGGACGCGGACGGCGGACCGCCGCGCCGGCCGAGCCGGAGGACGGTCCTGGCGCTGGGCACGCTGCCGGCCCTGGCGGCCGCGGTGGCGGCCGCCGGACCCGCGCAGGCCGCGACCGGGACGGCGG
>NZ_BAAAPF010000644.1:0-1484 GCF_039531005.1 Streptomyces synnematoformans | reverse complement strand
CGGGCGCTGCGGTCACCGTCAGCACCCGGCTGCTGCCCGCCGGCAGCGCGATCCGCCAGGTGACCTGGCGGCCGGTCGTCCGGGCCCGCGGGCTCGCGGAGACGTAGCCCAGCTGGTCGGGGAGGAGCTGGGTGACCAGGCCGTGCGGCGCGTCGGTGCCCGAGGTGTTGTGCACGGTGATCGCGTACGTCGTGCCGCCGCCCTCCGCGTCCCGGCTGTCCAGGGCGATGCGGACCGGTGACGACGGCCCGTCGGACGGGGGTGCGTCGGACAGGGGTGCGCCGGCGGGCGGCGGCGCGGGTGCGAGGGACGCCAGCAGGCCCGCGACCAGCGCGGCGGAAGCGATCGCCGTGCGCATCCCGTGTCACCCACCCTGCTCCTGGCTTGCCGGTTCCGTGCGCCGGTCTACCAGCGTGTCGGGTAAAGAAAAAGGGCAAATCGCACGAGCGGGGCGTGATGCTACGAACGGCCCGCCGAACCGTCCCTCTTTCGGGCGATTCGCTCCGGGGTGCGTGCGGCGGCGTGCGCCGGCGTCCGCCGGCCGCGGCGGGTCTCAGTCGCCGTAGAAGATCCGCTCCACCACCGCACGCGCCCGCCGCGTCGTCCGCCGGTACTCCTCCGGCAGCTCGCCGGACTGCCCCGGCCCGTAGCCGAAGTAGCGTGCCACCGCACCGAGTTCCCGCTCGGCGGCGGGGAAGGTGTCGCCGGGGCGGCCGCGGACGAGCATCACCGCGTTGCGCAGCCGCGTCGCCAGCAGCCAGGCGTCGTCCAGGATCCGCGCGTCCTCCGCGGCCAGCAGCCCCGCGTCGAGCGCCGCGGCCAGCGCCGCCCGGGTGCGGGTCGTACGCAGCGCCGGCACCGCGCGCGCGTGCTGCAGCTGCAGCAGCTGCACCGTCCACTCCACGTCCGCCAGACCGCCGCGCCCCAGCTTCGCGTGCAGCGCCGGGTCCGCGCCGCGCGGCAGCCGCTCCGCCTCCATCCGCGCCTTCAGCCGCCGGATCTCGCGTACGGCGTCCTCGCCGAGCCCGCCCTCCGGGTAGCGCAGCGGGTCGATCAGCTCCGTGAACCGCGCGCCCAGCCCCGCGTCGCCCGCGACCGGCTCGGCGCGCAGCAGCGCGTGGCTCTCCCACGTCAGCGACCAGCGCCGGTAGTACGCCGCGTACGACGCGAGCGTCCGCACCAGCGGGCCCGACTTGCCCTCCGGCCGCAGGTCGGCGTCGACGAGCAGCGGCGGGTCGGCGCTGGGCAGCTGCAGCAGCCGGCGCAGCTCGTTGGCGACGGCGAACGCCGCCGCGCCCGCCTCCGCGTCGGAGACGCCCTCGCGCGGCTCGTGCACGAAGAGCACGTCGGCGTCCGAGCCGTAGCCCAGCTCGTGGCCGCCGAAGCGGCCCATGCCGATCACCGCGAACCGCGTCGGCAGCGTGTCGCCCCAGCGGGCGGCGGCCGCGGCGCGCAGCGCGCCGGCGACGGTCGCGGCGTTGAGG
>NZ_BAAAPF010000643.1:0-1506 GCF_039531005.1 Streptomyces synnematoformans | reverse complement strand
CGACTCCGCGCCGGCGCTGGCCGGCGCGCTCACCGGGGCGATCGGCGGCGCCGCCGGACTCCCCGCCACCTGGCGGGACGCCTGCCGGATCCTCTCCGGCTGCGCCCTGCCCCGCCTGGCGGGCGCCGGCCTCGTCGACCTCGCCCGGCAGCTGGCCGACAAGCAGTTCAGCACCCCCGCGGAAGGACCCCTCGCCTCATGACCCCCACGACCGCTTCCGCCACGCCCTCCGCCCCCGCCGCCCCCGCCGCCGCCTCCGCCGGGCCCGGCCTCGCCGACCGCACCGCCGGCTGCCTCGTCGGCGCCGCCGTCGGCGACGCGCTGGGCGGGCCCGTCGAAGGCTGGACCCCCGAGGCCATCGCCGAGCGCTACGGCGGCCGGGTGCGCGGCATCGTCGAGCCGTTCCACGGCGACGGATGGCGCACCGCCCGGCCCATCGCCCCGTACCACAAGGGCGACGGGCACGTCACCGACGACACCCTCATGACCCACGCCCTCGTGCGGGTCTACGACAAGGTCCGCGACCACCTCGACGCCTACGCCGTCGCCGCCCACCTCGTGCCCGACCTCATGGGCACGCCGCGCTGGATCCCCGAGCTGGAGGCCGAGGCGCTGCCGCTGCAGCGGATCTTCCTCGCCGAGAAGTGGATCGTCGCGCGGCTGCACTACGGCCACGCCGACCCCCGGGAGGCGGGCGTCGGCAACATCGTCAACTGCGGCGCCGCGATGTACATGGCGCCCGTCGGCGCCGTCAACGCCGGCAACCCCGCCGCGGCCTACGCCGAGGCGCTCGACGTCGCCGGCGCGCACCAGTCGTCGTACGGGCGCGAGGCCGCCGGCGTCTTCGCCGCCTGCGTCGCGGCGGCCTTCACCCCCGGCGCCACGCCGGAGTCGGTGGTCGGGACGGCGCTGGAGCTGGCGAAGGACGGCACCCGCGCCGCCGTCGAGGCCGTCTGCGAGACCGCCGCCGGCCACGACGACTTCGAGGCGGCGCTGGCGCCGCTGCGCGCGGCGGTCGAGCCGTACGACACCGTCGGCCCCGAGTACCGCAACCCCTCGCTCGGCGCCCGGCGGCCCTCCCGGCTGCACGCCATAGAGGAGCTGCCGGTGGCGCTGGGCATGCTGCTCGTCGGCCGCGGCGACTACCGGCACACGGTCCTCGGCGCCGTCAACTACGGCCGCGACTGCGACTCGATCGCCACCATGGCCGGCGCGATCGCCGGCGCCCTGGGCGGCGCCGCGGCGGTGCCGGGGGAGTGGTCCGAGGAGGTCGCGCGCGCCAGCCGGCTGGACCTCCGCGCCCCGGCCGCCGTCCTCGCGGACGTGGCACGCGAGGTGTTCGCGCGCGACGTGGCGCGCCGCCGCGCCCACGAGGCCGCGTTCGGTGCGCTGGCGGGGGCGTCGTGACGGCGGCGCCGGCCGATGGGCACGGGGCGCCGCTGCGGCTGACCTGGGTGCAGCCGGAGGACCTCGTCGGCCACGAGCTGCGGCAGGCGGCCGAGGACG
>NZ_BAAAPF010000642.1:0-1506 GCF_039531005.1 Streptomyces synnematoformans | reverse complement strand
GGCGGCGTGCATCGTCGTCGGCGCCGTGGTGCTCGCGGCGGGCGCGCCCGGCCTGGTCGGCGCGGTCCGTGCGGGCCACGCCGCGGACCCGGAGCGGCGGGCGCAGGCGGCGAGCGCGCTGCAACTGCACGGCGTGCTGCTGGCGTTGTGCGCGCTGCTGGCCGTGGGCGTCGTCGTCTACGCCGCCCGCGACCCCCTCGGCGCCGACGAAGGCGGCGAAGGTGGCGAAGGCGCCGTCGACGGTGACGGCGGCGGCGGCGCGGACCGTACCGGGGCCGCGGCGGGTGCCCGGGCCGAACTCGCCGCCGTGCGCGGGGAGCTGGCCGCGGCCAGGGAGCACCACGTCGCCGAGCGCGACTCGCTGCTGCGCGAGCGCGCGGCGCTCGCCGAGCGCATCGGCGGGCTGCAGGCCGGCGTGCAGGGGACGTTCGTCGGGCTGTCGCGCCGCACGCTCGGCCTGGTCGAGCGCCAGCTGTCGTTCATCGACGAGTTGGAGGCGCACGAGCAGGAACCCGGCACGCTGGACACCCTCTTCCGGCTCGACCACCTGGCCGCCTGTATGCGCCGGCACAGCGAGAACCAGCTCGTGCTCGCCGGCGCCGACCACCGGGGCACGCGCCGCGCGCACGTCCCGCTGATCGACGTGCTGCGCGCCGCCGTCGGCGAGATCGAGTCGTACCAGCGGGTGGTGCTCTCCCCGGACGTGCCGCAGCTGCACGTCACGGGCTTCGCCTCCGCCGACGTCAGCCACCTGCTCGCCGAGCTGCTGGAGAACGCCACCTCCTGCTCCCCGCCGGAGTCCGAGGTGCTGCTGACCGGGCGGCTGCTGGGGACCGGCGACCTGCTGCTGGTCGTACGGGACGAGGGCATCGGCATCAGCCCGCCCGGGCGGCTCGACGCCCTCAACGCCCGGCTCGCCGAGGCCGACCCGGGGCCCGCGCCGGGGGAGTCGCTGGGTCTGGGGCTGTACGTGGTCGCCCGGCTGGCGGCGCGGCACGGGGTGCGCGTGGAGCTGCGGCGGCGGGAGCGGGGACTGGACGCGGAGGTCCGGCTGCCGGCGCGGCTGTCCGCGGGCGCGGTGGGGGGCGGGGACGGCGCGGTCAGCGCGGGCGGTGCCGCGGGTGGCGGT
Source organism: Streptomyces synnematoformans (assembly GCF_039531005.1). Taxonomy (NCBI): domain Bacteria; kingdom Bacillati; phylum Actinomycetota; class Actinomycetes; order Kitasatosporales; family Streptomycetaceae; genus Streptomyces; species Streptomyces synnematoformans. The sequence goes on along the minus strand of NZ_BAAAPF010000642.1, from coordinate 377 downwards.
GCGTTGGGTGGCGCTGTTGCGGGCGGCGTCGCGGTGGGCGGCGGTGCTGTGGGTGGCGCTGCGGCTGGACGCGGAGGTGGCGCCGGAGCGGCGGACGCTTCAGCCGGGGGCGGCGAGCCGGGGCCGGGTCGGAGGCCGGGCGTGGCCGGTGAGGGCGTACGGGACCCCGGCGTGGGCGTGCACGCCCCGGCACGACGGGGTGCGCATGGCCTGGCCCCCGTACGGGACGGCGGGTGCGACGGCGCGCACGGCCCGGCACCGGTACCCGACGGCGGCGGTCCGGTACGGCCGAGCAGGGGCCCGGACGGGCCCGGCGCCGGGGCCGTACGGCTCGGGCCGCAGCGCCCGGCGCCGCCCGACGACGGCCCGCCGAGCGC
>NZ_BAAAPF010000641.1:0-1521 GCF_039531005.1 Streptomyces synnematoformans | reverse complement strand
CGCGCGTGGGGGGCGGGGGCGGAGCCCCGGTTTCGGGAAGGGGCGGGGTTGGGGACAGACCCTGCTCCGGGTGCCGGGTGCCGGGTGCCGGGTGCCGGGTGCCGGGTGCCGGGTGCGTGGGGGCCCGGCCCCCGGCGGCGGGGGCGTGGGCGGTTCGGGTGCGCCGCCTTGCGCGGCGCACTCCCGCGCGCCCGGCGGCGCCGCGTGCGTACCCCGTGGGCCTGGAGGGGCGCGGGAGCCGCCGCCCCACCGCGCGGGTGCGCGCTTTGCCGTATTCCTCGCCCGTCCGCTCCCCTCGCGCCCGCAACTGCGGGATCATGTCCGCATGACGGAGGTGTCATCCCTGACGGGCCGGCTGCTCGTCGCGACGCCGGCGCTCACCGATCCGAACTTCACCCGGACCGTGGTGCTCCTGCTCGACCACGACGAGGAGGGCTCGCTCGGCGTCGTGCTCAACCGGCCGACCCCGGTCGGCGTCGGCGACGTGCTGCGGGACTGGGCCGACCTCGCCGGCGACCCCGGCGTGGTCTTCCAGGGCGGCCCGGTCTCCCTCGACTCGGCGCTCGGCCTGGCGGTGGTGCCCGGCGACCAGGCCGGCGACGGGCCGGGCGGCGGCGCGGGGCCGCTCGGCTGGCGCCGGGTGCACGGCGCCATCGGCCTGGTCGACCTGGACGCACCGCCGGAGCTGCTGGCGGCGGAGCTGGGCACGCTGCGGATCTTCGCGGGGTACGCGGGATGGGGTCCCGGGCAGTTGGAGGAGGAGCTGGACGACGGTGCGTGGTACGTCGTGGAGTCGGAGCCCGGCGACGTGTCCTCGCCTGCACCGGAGGGGCTGTGGCGCGCGGTGCTGCGGCGGCAGCGCAGCGAGCTTGCCATGGTCGCGACATATCCGGACGACCCGAGCCTCAACTAATCGGCGGTGCCGTCGGTACCCTTGGCCAACATGAGCACTCCTCTCCCCGAGCCCGATCGCGGAACCGGCACCGGCACCCTCGTCGAACCGACGCCGGAGGTGTCGCACGGCGACGGCGACCACGAGCGCTTCGCCCACTACGTCCAGAAGGACAAGATCATGGCCAGCGCGCTCGACGGCACGCCCGTCGTGGCGCTCTGCGGCAAGGTCTGGGTCCCGGGGCGTGATCCGAAGAAGTACCCCGTCTGCCCCATGTGCAAGGAGATCTACGAGTCCATGGGCGCCGGCGGTGGCGGCAAGGACGGCGGTAAGGACGGCGGCAAGAAGAAGTAGCCGCGCCCCGGCCGCGGCCCCGGACCGTCGGCCGAATGGTCTAGTCCAAACCGCGGTCCTGGGGCAGGATGAGGTCATGGATCTCATCCCCGCGCCCCGCAGCGCCGCCCGCACCAGCGACACCGCGACCTTCGCCCTGGGCCAGGGCACCGTCCTCGCCGCAGGCGACGGAGCGGAAGACGTCGCCCGGTGGCCGCGGCGGCGCCGGACGCCGCCGGCACCGCCCCCGGCGACGACGCCCGCGCTGCCGTACGCCTCGACGTCGACCCCGCGCT
>NZ_BAAAPF010000640.1:0-1532 GCF_039531005.1 Streptomyces synnematoformans | reverse complement strand
GTCCGCGTCCGCACCGGCGCCGGTGGCCGGGGGCCGGGGGCCGGCGGGCCGGCGGGCCGCCGGGCCCCGGCGCCGGCGGGCCGGCCCCGGCGCGGTTCAGGTGCGGGCAAAGGAGATCGGCCGCTCGCGGGGTGCGTGAGAGGCTGGCATGCGTGCGCATCGGAGTGCTGGGTCCGCTTGAGGTGGCGGTCGGCGGGGTGCCGGTGGAGATCGCCGGCGGGCGGCTGCGCGCCCTGCTCGTCCGGCTCGCCCTCGACCCCGGCCGGTACGTCGGCACGGTGCTGCTCGCCGAGGACCTGTGGGGCGACGCCGCCCCCGCCGACCCCGGCAACGCGCTGCAGTCCCTCGTCTCCCGCCTCCGCCGGACGCTCGGCCGGGCCGACGCCCTCGTGTACGGGCCCGCCGGCTACCGCCTCGCGCTGCCGCCGGAGGCGGTGGACGCCGTACGTTTCGAGCGGCTGGCGCACGCGCTGCGGGAGGCGCTGGCGCTGTGGCGCGGGCCCGCGCTGGCGGACGTGGCGGACACGCCGTTCGCGGCAGCGCCCGCGCACCGGCTGGAGGAGCTGCGGCTGGCGGCCACCGAGGACCATATCGAGGCCGGCCTCGCCGGAGACGTCCCCGGTCGCGGCCCCGCAGAGGGCCCCGGCGAGGGTTCCGCCGGAGGTCCGGCGGACGGCGGGCACACCGCCGGACGCCTCGGAGCCGCGGTCCCCGAGCTGGAGGCGCTGACGACGGCGCACCCCCTGCGCGAGCGCCCGCGCGCACTGCTGATCCGCGCGCTGTGCGCGGCGGGGCGCCAGCCGGAGGCGCTGGCGGCGTACGAGGAGTACCGCGCGCTCCTGGCGGAGGAGCTGGGCGCGGATCCGTCGGAGCGGCTGCGGGAACTGCACACGGCGGTGCTGCGGGGCGACGTCGCGGGGTGGGGCGGCGCCGGGGGTTCCGGCGACGCGGGCGGTCCGTACCGTACCCGGCGGGACGGCGGCGCCCCCTCCGCCCCGGGCACCGGCGCCGCCCCGCGCACCCCCGGCGAACCCGTGCCGCCGGCCCGTACCAACCTGCGCGCCGCCCTCACCAGCTTCGTCGGCCGCGACGACGAGCTGCGCCGGGTGCGCGCACTGCTCGGCGGCTCGCGGCTCGTCACCCTCACCGGCCCGGGCGGCGCCGGCAAGACCCGGCTGGCCACGACCGCCGCCGCCGGGCTGCTGGACGACTCCCCCGGCGGCGTCTGGCTCGTCGAACTCGCGCCGGTGACCGGCGGCGACGACGTTCCGTTCGCCGTGCTCGGCGCCCTCGGCCAGCGCGAGACCGCCGTACTCGACAACCGCCACCTCCCCCCGCGCGACGTGCTGACCCGGCTCACCGACACCCTCGCCGCCGCGCCCACCACCCTCCTGCTCGACAACTGCGAGCACGTCGTCTCCGCCGCCGCCCACCTCGCCGACCACCTCCTGCGCCGCTGCCCTGAGCTGCGCGTCCTCGCCACCAGCCGCGAGCCGCTGGGCATCGACGGCGAGGCCCTGTGCCCCGTCCCG
>NZ_BAAAPF010000639.1:0-1535 GCF_039531005.1 Streptomyces synnematoformans | reverse complement strand
TCGCCGTCCGGCGTGCCCGTGCCCCCGGCCGGCCAGCAGCCCGACCCCGGCGCGCCGCAGGGCGGCTACGGCTGGCCCCAGCGGCCCGGCGCCCAGCCGGGCCAGCGCGGACAGCAGGGGCAACCCGGCCAGCAGGGGCAAGGCACCGTCCAGCCCGGACAGCAGGGCCAGGGTCAGGGCCAGGGCCCGGGGCAGCCCGGCCAGCCCGCGTACCCCGGCCTCCCCGGCCAGCCCCCGCAGCAGGGCCAGCCGGGCCAGCAGCCCGGACAGCCCGGCCCGTACCCCGCCCAGCCGGGACAGCAACCCGGCCAGCAGCAGCCCGGCCTCCCGCCCGCCGGCGGCGGCCCCGCCGCCCCCGGCCAGGGCGCCCTGTCCCCCGCCACGTCGCCCGCCCCGCCGCCGCAGCCCGGCGGCGACCCGCGGTCCGGCGGCTGGCCCGAGGTCACGCCCGAGCAGCGCCGCCAGCCGGTGCACAACGCCCCGCTCGGCTACACCGCCGCCGTCGAGCTGTCCTCCGAACAGCTGCTGCACGACAAGCACAAGCCGCAGCGCAAGTCGGAGCGCGGCGGCCTGTCCCGGTTCCGGCTGGGCGGCAAGGCGGCCGAGGAGGAGCGGCAGCGCAAGATCGCCCTCGTCCGCACGCCGGTGCTGTCCTGCTACCGCATCGCCGTGATCTCCCTCAAGGGCGGCGTCGGCAAGACCACGACGACCACCGCGCTCGGCGCGACCCTCGCCGCCGAGCGGCAGGACAAGGTCATCGCGATCGACGCCAACCCGGACGCCGGCACCCTGGGCCGCCGGGTGCGCCGCGAGACCGGCGCGACGATCCGCGACCTGGTGACGGCGATCCCGTACCTGAACAGCTACATGGACATCCGCCGGTTCACCTCGCAGGCGCCGTCCGGCCTGGAGATCCTGGCCAACGACGTCGACCCGGCGATCTCCACGACGTTCAACGACGAGGACTACCGCCGCGTCATCGACGTGCTGGGCAAGCAGTACCCGGTGATCCTCACCGACTCGGGCACCGGCCTGCTCTACAGCGCCATGCGCGGCGTGCTCGACCTCGCCGACCAGCTGATCATCGTGGCCACCCCGTCCGTCGACGGCGCGTCCAGCGCCAGCACCACCCTCGACTGGCTGCACGCCCACGGCTACGCCGACCTGGTGTCGCGGAGCATCACGGTCATCTCCGGGGTCCGCGAGACCGCCAAGATGATCAAGATCGACGACATAGTGGGCCACTTCCAGCAGCGCACCCGCGCGGTGCAGGTGATCCCGTTCGACGAGCACCTGTCGGCCGGCGCCGAGCTGGACCTGTCGATGATGCGGCCGAAGACCAAGGAGGCGTACTTCAACCTCGCCACGCTGGTCGCCGAGGACTTCACCCGCGCCCAGCAGGCGCAGGGCCTGTGGACGGGCGAGGGCGGCCAGCAGCCGCCGCACGCGATGCCGCCGCTGCCCGGCCAGCCCGGCGGGGCCGGCGGCCAGGGCGGCGGGAACGGCGGCGGCTATCCGGGCGGGGGGCACCCGGG
>NZ_BAAAPF010000638.1:0-1545 GCF_039531005.1 Streptomyces synnematoformans | reverse complement strand
TGGCTCACAGAACGACATGGCTACGATCCGACTTGCTTCGGCGCGCCCGGCTCGGCGCCCCCGCCCGCCGCACCGCCCGGCTTCGGCGCGCTCGTGCCGTCGCCCGACCCCGGTGAGCCGGTGCCGTTCGTGTTCCGGGCGTCCGAGGGGCGGCCGGGCGACGTGCTGCTGCTGTGCAGCCCCGGGTTCGCGGAGCCGCTGCGCGGGGCGCCCGGGCTGGCGGATGCGCTGGCGGAGCGGTGGCGCGGCGAGGAGACGCCGCCGGGGCTCGCCGCGTTCCTCGGGGACGTCCAGCTGCGCGCCAAGGGCTTCGCCGACGACCGTACGGCGGCGGCCCTCTGGGAGAGCTGACCTGCGGGGGAGCGGGGAGCAGAGGGGCCCGGCGGCGCCGGGCCCCGCCCGGGCTCACCGCGCGGGCCGCATCCGCAGCGTCAGGATCTGGAACGGGCGCAGCCGCACGGCCACGCCGCCGTCCCCGTCCCGGGCGGCGTCCGAGCCCTCCGCCAGCGGGCGCTCCAGCAGATCCGTCACCTGCACGTCAGCCACCCCGAACGACGTCGTCAGGGTCCCCGACGCCCGCCCCCCGCGAGACTCGTACAGCCGGACCACCACGTCCCCGCTGCGGTCCTCCGCCGCCTTCACCGACTCCACGGTGATCGCCGGGTCGCTCACCGAGACCAGCGGTTCCCGCGCCGCCGTACGCGCCGTGCGCAGCGGCAGGTTCAGCGCGAGGCCCTGCGCCACCGCCGCGCCGACGTCCGCGCCCGGCAGCAGCGCGTACCGGTACCGGTGCACGCCGAGGTCCGTCTCCGGGTCCGGGAACCGCGGCGCCCGCAGGATCGTCAGCCGGACCGTGGTGCCCAGCCCCGCCTCGTGCGCCTCCCGCGTCACGTCGTGGCCGTACGTGGCGTCGTTGAGCAGCGCCACGCCGTACCCCGGCTCGCCCACGTGCAGCCAGCGGTGCGCGCAGATCTCGAACCTGGCCGCGTCCCAGCTGGTGTTCGCGTGCGTCGGCCGGTGCACGTGCCCGAACTGGATCTCGGACGTGGACCGTTCCGCGTGCACGTCCAGCGGGAACGCGGCCTTGAGCACCTTCTCCTCCTCCCGCCAGTCGACCTCGGTGGTGAAGTCCACCCGGCCGCTGTCCGCCGCGAGGACGATGTCCTGCACGATCCGCGACCGGCCCACCGTCCGCACCACCCGCACCGCCGCGCGCAGCGGCCCCCGCTCGGTGACCGTCACCGAGTCGGCCTCCACCAGGTCGGTGCGGGTGCGCCGGTAGAACTTGTCGATGTCCCAGGCGTCCCACTGGTTGGGGTGGTCGGGGTGGAGCTGCAGCAGGTTGGCCCGGGCGCCCGGCGCCAGCACCTCGCGGCCGGCGGTCAGGTCCCGTACGGAGGTCAGCAGCCCGTCGCCGTCGACGACGACGCGCAGCAGCCCGTTGTCGAGGACCACGTCGCCGCCCGCGGCCACCGCCGACACGGCGGCGCGGGCCGCCGAGCCCGCCGCTCCCGCGCCGAGCGCCGGCGCGCTCGCCCGCGCCAG
>NZ_BAAAPF010000637.1:0-1548 GCF_039531005.1 Streptomyces synnematoformans | reverse complement strand
CGGCGGGCTCGCGGTCGTCGCGTCCGCGCTGCTGCCGGACGGGCGGTCGCCCGCCGGGCGGCCGGGGCGGATCCGGCCGCTGTACCGGCGGGTCCGGGGGCGGGAGCCCAACGTCGCGCCCCGGCTGCTGCGCTGGCTGGGCAGGCGGCTGGGCGGCAGGGTCGCGCCGGAGGACCTGTTCGCCTGGGCGCTGGCCGTCGGGCGGGCCACCCCGCGCGGCTGCGCGGTGCCGCTGACCGCGGACGCCGAGGCGTGGCGGGCCGGCGTGGAGCTGGGGCGGCGGATGCTTGAGGTGCAGCTGCGCGGGGCCCGCGGCGCCGCGAAGCCCCGGCTGCCGGGCGGGCGGCGGCCGTACGTACGCGCGGCGATACCGGCCCGGCCGGCGGAGGTGTCGTACGACCCGGAGGAGGAAGCGCTGCTCCTCGGCGAGGGGCGCATCGCGCCGGTGCCGCGGGAGGCGTGGGAGTTCGCGGAGGGCGGCGTCCCCGTGCTGGAGCAGTGGATCGCCGGGCGGCTGGAGCCCGTCGAGCCGGGGACGCTCGCGGCGATACGTCCGACGTCGTGGCCGCAGGAGTGGACGTCGGAGCTGCTGGAGCTGATCACGGTGCTGGCGCTGCTCGCGGAGCTGCGGGGGTCGGCGGTGTACGGGACACCGGACGCGGACGGCGGCCCGCACGACGCCGAGATCACGGCGGCGGAGCTGCGGGAGGCGGGCATCCTGCCCGTTCCCGAGTCGGCGCGCCGGCCGGCGTCGGTGCTGGACCACCGCGAGGAGGGCCCGGAGGGGCAGTTCGCGCTGATCTGACCCGGCCGGGCGGCCCGCGCAGGGCCGCCCCCTCCGGTCCGCCCGCCGCTACCGCCGCACCGCGTCCAGGGCGTCCACCACCCCGGCGCCGTAGAAGCCGTTGTACCGGTCACCGCCCGCGCAGACGGCGTTGTCGACGCCGTCGCCGTCCGGGTCGTAGCCGTCCGGACAGCCGGGGTCGTCGGCCTGGGCCAGCAGCATGCGCCGCAACTCGGCGGCGGAGGCGCGCGGGTGCGCGCTCGCGAGCAGCGCCGCGACGCCCGACGCCTGCGCGGTGGCGGCGATCTGACCGGAGACCCAGGTGCCGTGGCCCTCGATGCCGTCCCCGGGGTAGGGGCGCCAGGCGCCGGGGCGGGTGTCGGCGACGCCGCCGGAGCAGTCGGCGGACCGGCTCGCGGAGAAGTTGGCCGCGAGGTCGGGGTGGGTGTCCTCGACGCCGTTGTCGAGCACGCCGACGGTGACGTCCGGGCTGCCGGTGGAGATCTCGTGGGCCCGGTCGGCGCGGACGACGCGCAGCGACCACTGGTCGGCCTCCATCGGCTCCTGCGGTACGCCGCCCGCGGTGTCGCTGCGCGGCTGCCGGCCGGTCTCCCCCGGGTCCCGGTACGTCCGGAACGCGCCCTCGCCGACCGCCGCCGCCGTGCGCGGCAGCGGCGCGGTGCGGGTCGCGCCCGCGGACTGCACGCCGCGGACGGCGCGCAGCCGGGGGCCGAAGTGCGGGTCCGCGGAGTGCGCGACGGTCA
>NZ_BAAAPF010000636.1:0-1555 GCF_039531005.1 Streptomyces synnematoformans | reverse complement strand
CCCGCAGCCCGGCGGCCCCGGTGGCGGCGCCGCCGGGCGCGGCGACCCGGGGCCGGGCTGGGGCGGGCCGGGGGCCCGGGCGCCCGGCCAGCGGGTCACCCAGGGCGACATCGGGGCGATGCGGTCCGTCGCGGAGATGTTCCGGGCGCTGGACAACGCGTACGGCGGCGGGCACGCCCGGCAGGCCCTCGTGCGGTACCTGGAGCACGAGGTCGAGCCGATGCTGCGCGGCACGTACAACGAGGCCACGGGGCGCCGGCTGTTCTCCGCCGCCGCGGACCTGACCCGGCTGGCGGGCTGGACCTCGTACGACATCGCCGCGCACGGGCTCGCCCAGCGGTACTTCGTCCAGGCGCTGCGCCTGGCGCAGGCGTCGGGCGACCGCGCGTACGGCAGCTACGTGCTGGTCACGATGAGCCGCCAGGCCGTCTACCTGGGGCACGGCCGGGAGGCCGTGCAACTGGCCCGGGTCGCCCAGCAGGGCGTCGGCGGGGGCGTGCCCCCGGTGGTGCAGGCGCTGCTGCACGCCGCGGAGGCGCGCGGGCACGGGCTGCTGGGCGAGGTGCGGGCGTGCACGACGTCGCTGGCGCGGGCGGAGCGGGCGCTGGAGTCGGCGCGGCCGGGGGAGGAGGCGCCGCACTGGGCGCGGTTCTTCGACGAGGCGCAGCTGGCGGACGAGTTCGGGCACTGCCACCGCGACCTCCAGCAGTACCGGGCGGCGGCGCAGCACGCCGAGCGCTCGCTGCAGCTGCGCGCGGCGGGGTTCGCGCGCAGCCGGGTGTTCTGCCGGCTCGTGCTGGCCGCGGCCCGGCTGGGTCTTGGCGAGGTGGAGCAGGCGTGTGTGCTGGGCGCGGAGGCGGCGCAGCAGGCGGCGGAGATGCGGTCGGCGCGGGCGGCGGAGTACGTGCGCGACTTCGAACGCCGTCTGGAGCCGTACCGCGACGCACCTCCGGTGCGGGTGTACCGGGAGCGGGTCGCGGCGCTGGCGGTGTGAGGCCCGGCGCGGCCTCGCGGTCGGCGGCGGGACGCGGGGTGCTCTCGGTACGGAGCGGTGCTCGTGCGGGGAGAGCGCCGCTCTCCCCGCACGAGCACCGCTCCCCTCAAGCGGCTGCCCCGGGTGGGAGCGCTGGCGGAGAACCGTTCCTGCTAGGCGAGCGCCGGGACCGCGGCGGTTTCCGTGGCCGGGGTCAGGCCGAAGTCGCGGAGCAGCGCGCGGGCCGCGCGGCGGCCGGAGTACAGGGCGCCCTGGGGGCCGCTCGTGTCGCGGTGGTCGCCGCACACGTAGAGGCCGCACAGCACCCGTACCGGACGGCGCAGGTCGTGCGGCGCCGGCATCGCCGGGACCGCCTCCGGATCGTGGTGTGCCGCCACCAGCTCCCAGTCGAACGCCGACGTCCCGTACAGCTCGCTCAGCTGCCGCCGCGCCGACTTGTCCAGCACCCGCGCCGGCCGCCCCGAGTCCTCGCCCAGCACCACCGAGCTGACCAGCGCCCGCCCCCGCGGCGCCCGCGAGGTGTCCGCGCCGCTGACCACCGCCGTGTGCGACACCGGCCCG
>NZ_BAAAPF010000635.1:0-1568 GCF_039531005.1 Streptomyces synnematoformans | reverse complement strand
CACGAGGACGGGGGGCAGCAGGGGCGTCGCGGCCACGGCACCCGCTCCTCGTCGTGCGGACCGCCGGGCGGGCCGGGCGGGCCGGGGGCCGGCCCGCCCGGCGGCACGCACGGCGCCCCGCGCGGCGCCCCCTGTGACGACCCGCCGGGCGATCCGTACGACGAGGAGCGGGTGCCGTGACCGCGACGACCCTGCTGCCCGCCGTCCTCGTGCTCGGCGCGGGCACGTTCGCCTTCCGCTTCGCGGGCCCCGCCCTGCGCTCCCGGGTGCGGCTGGAGTCGCGCGTGGAGCGGCTGATGACGGTCGCGGCCATCGTGCTGCTCACCGCCCTGGTCGGCACGCAGGCGCTGCTGGACGACGGCGGCTTCGCGGGGATCGCCCGGCCGGCGGGCGTCGCGGTCGGCGGCGTCCTGGCGTGGCGCCGGGCGCCGTTCGTCGTGGTGGTGGTCGCCGCGGCGGCCACGGCGGCGCTGCTGCGGCTCTGCGGCGTGGACTGACCCGGCCGGGACAGCCCGTCGTCGCGGTCCTCGCCGTCACCGTCGTTCTCCGCGAAGCGGTGCGGCGCTCGGGCCCCCGGTTCAGTCGGCGGGCTTCGTCTCGTAGACCAGCAGCTCGGTGCCGGCGGGCGACGTGCCGTCGTCGGGGGCCGCCCACATGCGCACTCCGTCGCCGTGCAGCGCCTCCAGCAGCACGGGGTTGCGGGTGGCGACGTGCCCGCCGGTCGACCAGAGCGTCACCGGCACCTCGTGGTCGATGTCGGACGTCCGCAGGTCGACCGTCGCGATGCCGCCCAGCTCGAAGTCGGCGCCGGAGGCGTTCGTGAAGCCGGTGACGCCGGTGCAGAGCATCTTGCGGGAGCCGGCGTACGCGCAGTCCTGGTAGTCGACGAAGTGGCTCCGGTTCGCGCGCCGCTGGAGCTGCCGGCCGTGCCGGTCCCAGCTGTAGAGGGTCCGCGAGCCCCACGAGACGCCGTGCACCCTGCCGGTGCGCGGCTCCGGCACCACGCCGCCGATGTGGTCGTCCACCCGGAACTCCGCCGTGACCGCCAGCGTGCGGGCGTCGACGCGGTAGACGACGGCCGCGCTGTCCGGCCGGTACTCCGCGACCGGGACCCACACCGAGCGGCCGTCGGTGTCGATGCCGCCGGGGTGGTACATGTCGCCCTCGCCCAGCGTGATGTCCTCCAGCAGCCGGCCCTTCAGGTCCATGACGAAGAGGTGGCCCACGCCGCGGCCGGGGCTGCGGTCGTGGCCGTCGACGGGCTCCGGGTAGCGCACGGGCCGCTCGATGACCTCGACGCTGGAGAGGAACAGCCGGTCGCCGACGCGGGTCATCCCCTGCGGGTGGTACGTCTCGAAGTCCAGCGGCAGCTTCTCGACCAGCTTCCAGGTGCTGTTGCGGTCCAGCGTGGCGACGGCCTCGACAACGCGGCCGACGCGCTGCGGCCGGTGGTCGACGACGGCCCGCGCCGCGGGCGCGGCGGCGGGCGGGCTGGTGCCGAGCAGGGCCGCGGCGACGGCGGCGGCGGCGAGCGTTCTGACGTACCTCATACGGATCCTCTCCCTCGC
>NZ_BAAAPF010000634.1:0-1589 GCF_039531005.1 Streptomyces synnematoformans | reverse complement strand
AGCCCTCACCCTCCACCTCACATGCTCAAACTGAGGTTGGAAAAAGCTCACTGTCTGTAAGTGATCAAGTGCCGTCAACGTGCGCGAATCCCCCTGCGACGAGGGGAAGTGGAGCCCTGTGTTCCGTCTCGTACGCTGGCCCCCGTTTTCGTGAAGGGACTGTTACTGAAATAGTTCCTCAGGATGTTCGCCATCCCTAGAATCCCTACGGGCCTGTTGAAGTCAGGTGCCGTACAGGGGGCACCTCGGGGGACAACTTTGTGGGGCATGGAGTGCCTGAACTCGTACTTGAACTGAACGGACAGACATGGACTCTCGATCCGGCGCGCGCCTACCGCGTCGGGCGGGATCCGCAGGGGGACGTGGTACTGGAGGACGCCAGGGTCTCCTGGCGGCACGCCAGCCTCCGCTGGGGCGGCCGCGGCTGGCTGCTTGAGGACGTCGGCAGCACCAACGGCTCGTACGTGGAGGGCCAGCGGGTCCACCAGATCGAGATCGGTCCCGGCTCGGTCGTCTACCTCGGCAACGCCACCGACGGGCCGCAGCTGCGGCTCTCCGCGCCGGTCGGTGCCGCCGCCCCCGACGTGTACAGCGCGCAGACCGCGATGGCCGAGCAGCCGCCCGCCGCCCAGCAGGTCGCGCCGCCGCAGCACGCGCCCGCGCCCGGCGCCGGCGGCTGGGGCGCGCCCCCGCAGGGCCCTCCGCCCCAGGGCCCTCCGTTCCAGGGGCCGCCCGTCGGCGCGCCGCCGCCGCAGCAGCCGTTCGTGCCGCCCCCCCAGCACTCCGCGCCGCAGCGCCCGCCCGGCGCCGGCGCCCCCCGCGGCGGCCGCGGCCGCCGGCCCGGAGCCGGTCGTGGTCGTCGCGACGACCGCCCTGGAGCCGCCGGCCGGCCGCGTCTTCGGCGCGTCGTTCCCGGCGCCGGCGCCGCTGGAGGTGCGGCTGCCGCCGGCGGTGCTGGAGCGGCTGGACCGCAGCCAGCTGATGGCCCTGACGTGCGCGCTGGCGCTGCGGGAGGCGTGGGACGGGGCGGACGCCGGACTCCTGGCGCGCACGGGCGTGTTCGTCGGGCACAGCGGCCAGGTGCGGCAGGCGCAGGCGTGCACCATGCGCGCGTACCTGGACGACATCGCCGCCCGGGCCGGGGCCGACGTCGACGTGGCCGCGCTGACCGCGCGCGTACGGGCGCTGGCGCCGGAGAGCAACAGCGACTCGCTGCCGGGGCTGATGCCCAACGTCATCGCGTCCCGGGTGGCACAGCTCCTCGACCTGCACGGCCCCAACATGACGCTCGACGCCGGCCCGGACTCCTCCCACGCGGCGCTGGCGGCGGCCTGCCGCCGCCTCGCGGCGGGCGAACTGGACGCGGCCGTGGTGATCGGCGCGACGGCCGCGGCGGAGCTGGTGACGCCGCCGCCGGGACACGAGACGACGGAGGCGGCGGCAGCGGCGGTGCTGCTGCGCCGCGGCGAGGCGGAGGCCCGCGGCCTGCGGATACTGGGGGAGCTGGACGTGGCGGACCCGCCGGAGGCGGGGCCGGGCACCAGGGCCGCGCCGGCCGTGCGCCCGGTCGCGGAAGCAGGCCGCGGCGC
>NZ_BAAAPF010000633.1:0-1643 GCF_039531005.1 Streptomyces synnematoformans | reverse complement strand
GAGCCGCACGCCGCGCCCGGCGGCGCGGTGCCGCGCGCCGGGAACCGGCCGGACGTACCGGGTCCCCTCGGCGACAACGGCATGCCCGCGGCCCCGGGCGCTGCCGAAGCCGGGGCCGGTGGCGGTGGTGGCGGCGAGCCTGCGGAGGGGAGCATGGCCGCCGGGCCGGGCGGCGACGCCGTCGGTGGCCGCGGCGCCCCCGGCGCCGAAGGCGGCCGGGCGGTGGCCGGCGACCGCGGTGGTGTCGGTGTCGCGGGTCCCGGCGGTGGCGGTGCGCCCGGTCCCGTGGCCGGTGGGGCGTCGGCCGCGGGAGACGGGCCGGGGAGACTTGATCTGTCTGGTGTCGACGCGCAGCCGCCCGCCGAAGGAGGCCGGGCGGTGGCCGGCGGCCGCGGTGGTGTCGGTGTCGCGGGCTCCGGCGACAGCGGCGCACTCGCGGCCCCCGCCGCGGCCTCCGCGCCCGGTGCGGCCCCCGTCGCGGCTCCCGGTGCGGGCTCCGCCTGGGTGCTGACCGTCGCCAACACCGGCGCGCCCCTCGACGCCGCCGGTGTCGAGTCGCTGTCCACGCTGCGGGCCTCCGCCAAGCGGGGCGAGGACACCGACGAGGCCGTGGGGCGCTTCGGGGTCGGGTTCTCCGCCGTGCTGGCGGTCAGCGACGCGCCGGAGGTCGTCTCCCGGGGCGGCGCGCGGGTGCGGTGGTCGCTGGCGGAGGCGCGGGAGCTGGTCCGTACGGCCGCCGAGCGCAACCCCGCGCTCGCCGAGGAAGCCGCCCGCCGCGCCGGCCACGTCCCCCTGCTCCGCCTCCCCCTGCCCCTCCCCGACGCCGACGACGACGCCGGCACCGCCGCCCCCGCCGTGCCCGACGGCTACGACACCGTCGTCCGGCTCCCGCTGCGCGACGCGGCCGCCGCCGCCCTCGCCCGGCGCCTGCTCGCCGGCGTCGACGACGCGCTGCTGCTGGCCCTGCCCGGCCTGGCCGAGGTCGAGGTGGAGACCCCCGAGGGGGTGCGCACGCTGCGCCGCCGCGCGGACGGCCCGTACACGGTCATCGAGGACACCGGCCGTACGAGCACACCGGCCCGCGGACCGGCCGCCGAACCCGCCGCCGGCCTGCACCCCGGGACCGCCGACCCCGCCGCCGCACCGCCGCCCGCCGGCACCCGCTACCGCACCCGCACCGCCGCCGGCCGCCTCGACCCCGGTCTCCTCGCCGACCGCCCCGTCGAGGAGCGCCTCCGCCCCACCTGGACCGTCACCTGGGCCGTCCCCGTGGCGCCCGACGGCGCCCCCGCCGCCCCCACCACCGCGCCCGTGCTCCACGCCCCCACCCCCACCGACGAACCCCTCGGCGTCCCCGCGCTGCTCATCGCCTCCTTCCCCCTCGAACCCACCCGCCGCCACCTCGCCCCCGGCCCGCTCACCGACTTCCTCGTCGAGCGCGCCGCCGACGCCTACGCCGAACTCCTCGCCGACTGGGACCCGGTGACCCCCGGCAGCGTCGGCCTCGTCCCCGGCCCTCTCGGCCGCGGCGAGCTGGACGGCGCCCTGCGCGCCGGCATCCTCCGCCGCCTCCCCGACGTCGCGTTCCTGCCTCCCGCCGCACCCGCGGAGCCCGCGCCCGCGGCGCCCGCGGCGGTGGTGCC
>NZ_BAAAPF010000632.1:0-1650 GCF_039531005.1 Streptomyces synnematoformans | reverse complement strand
GCCGGCGCCCCGCCCGCCGCCGGCGGCGGCGCGCCGGTGCGGGGTGGGCTTCGCGACGTCCTCCTCGCCGAACTCGCCACGACGCACCGGCAGACCGGCGACCTCATCGCCTCCGCCTGCGGCAGCACCCCCGAGGACCCCGAGGAGTCCGCCGCCGAGGCCGCCCGCGCCGCGTACGAGGAGGGGTTGGCCCACGTCCTAGGCGCCGTGGCCGGATTCGGCGAGCTGGGTCCCGACTGCCGCGACGAGCAGACCGGCGCGCAGCTCCTCGCCGCCTGGCTGGAGGCCGACCTCGGCCGCCCCGAGGCGGCGGCGCCGCGCGCCCGCGCGGTGCTCGCGGCGTACGGCCCCGCGGACGAGAACGCGGACGGCGCCGCGGATCCCGCGGACGGCGCGGACGGCGGCGGGACCGCGGAGTCGCGCCGCGGCGAGGCCCGGGCGCTGCTGGCCTACGTGGCCCGCTGACGGCCGCGGGCCGCTACTCCACCCCGATCAGCAGCGGCGCCGACTGGCTCCCCCCGTCGTACACCACCGTGTCCACCGCCAGGTGCCCGCCGCGCACGTGCGCCTCCAGCCGCGCGCCGAAGCCCGGCGGCAGGTCCGGGCCCAGTACCAGGGTGACCAGCTCGCCGCCGCCCGCCAGCAGCCGGTCCAGCACCGCCGCCGCGGTCTCCGCGAGGTCGCCGCCGACCACCGCCACGTCGCCCTCCACCACCCCGAGCACGTCGCCCGGGCGGCAGATCCCCGCCGTCGTCCACGCCTCCTGCTCCGCGACCGCCAGCTCCGCGTGCCGGGTGGCGCCGGCCGCGGCCGTCATGGTGACGACGTCCTCGTCGAACCGGCGCCCCGGGTCGTGCACCGCCAGCGCCGCCAGCCCCTGCACCGCGGCGCGGGTGGGAATGAGGGCCGCCCGTACGCCGGACTCCCGCACCTCCGCCACGGCCACCGCGGCGGTGTGCCGCAACTCCGCGTCGTTCGGCAGCAGGACGACCTCCCGCGCGCCCGTGCGGCGCATCGCCTCGGCCAGCTCCCCGCTCGCGGGCGGCTCCCCCTCCCGTACGGTCACCACCCCCGCGCCCGCCCGGGCGCACAGCGCCGCCAGCCCGTCGCCCGGTACGACGGCGACGACCGCCCGGCCCTCGCGCTCGCCGGCGCCGCGCCGGGGGGCCTCGGCGGGGGCGCCGGTGCCGAGGTGGGTGATCAGGATGCGGTACGGGCGGCCGGCCTCCACGCCGGCATCGGAGGCGCCGCCCGCGTCGTCGACGTGCACGTGCACCCGCCACAGCCCGTCGCCGCCGACGACGACGAGGGAGTCGCCGAGCGCGTCGAGCCGCGGCCGCAGCCGGGCGACGGCCGCGTCGCCGGCCTCCAGCAGGTAGATCACCTCGAACGCGGGCCCGTCCCCGGCCGCCCCGGGCACCGCGCAGGCGTCGTCGCCGGCGGCGCCGTCCCGGGGCTGCCCGGCCCCGGGGGCTTCCGTACCGCCCGCGTGGCCGGACAGGGCCGGCTCGGTGGGGCGGGCGGCGCCGCTGAGCGCGTCGGCGAGCGTGCCCAGCACCGCGACCAGGCCCAGCCCGCCGGCGTCCACGACACCCGCCCGGCGCAGCACGTCCAGCTGCCCGGTCGTCGCGGCCAGCGCCTCGCGGGCAC